>DATLTC010000012.1 GCA_035533755.1 Gemmatimonadaceae bacterium | reverse complement strand
AGCGCCGCCCGCACGCTGTCGGTACGCGTGCTGCCGCTCAGCGTGTACGTGGCGCTCGCGTCGCCCGACGCGTCGGTGGCGGACGTTGCCGTCGAGAGTTGGCCGGTGCCGCCGATGACGCTCCACGCGACGATGGCGCCGGGGGCCGCGTTGCCAAAGGCGTCGGTGACCTTGACGACGAATGGCGCGAGCGTGCGGCCCACGCTGTCGGCCTGGGCGTCGCCGCTCACTTTCGCGATGGCCGCGGGCACCGCCGTGGCGGTGGCCGAGATGGCGGCGGCCGCCAGGCCGGGCGCCGACGCCGAGATGTGCTGCGCGCCGGTGGCGGTGCCGAGCACCACGTGCGCCGACACGCGGCCGGCGGCGTCGCTGACGCCCGAATCGGGCGTGATGCGTGCTCCCGACGTGCCGGCGCCGAACTGCACGGCGACGCCGCTCACGGGGCCGTCCAGGGCGTCGACCTCCACCACCACCGGCTGCGGAAGGGCCGATCCGGCAGGCGCCGACTGGCCGTCACCGCCGACGAGGGTGAGGTGCGTGGGCGCCGGCAGGAGCACGAGCGGCACGGAGTCGCGGAGCCCGGTGGGGGTGACCGCGAACACGGTGAGGGTGCCTCGCTTTCCAGCGCCCACGAATTGCCCGCTGCTGTCGCCGATGGCGCCGAGCGTGGCGTCGGACACGCTCCATCCGATCGGGACGTCCGCGACGGCGCGACCGTTGGCGTCGAGCACGGACGCGTCAAACGCCACGGTCGCGTTGGCCGGCACGCTGACCTTGCGTTCCGCGATCGCGATTGTTGCCGCGCCCACGCCGGGCCCCACGTATGTCACGGTGACGGCCGACGCCGCGGACGACTGCGCTCCGGCCTGCACGAGGATGTCGCTCGTGCCGTGATAGTACACGGTGCCGCCGCCGAGCAGGTCGATGTCCGCCAGCAGGTGGTCATCGGTGGGCAGGACCCGGACGCTCAGCTTCACGCTCACCGAGTCCTGCCCCGCCGACAGCGCGATCGTCGTGTCCACCAGCGGGTCCGTGGCCGGCGGCCGCGTGAGCACGATGTGGATGTGGTCGAGGCCGACCCCCGCGGTCGCGGCCGCCGTGAAGACCGGCCGGAGCGCCAGCGCCAGCGCCGGCTTGACGTCGCCCGTGGGAGCGCCCATGCACGCGCCGAGCAGCGAGGCGCACACCGTCCCGGCGAGCGCGCGGGTGAAATGCTGGCGGTGCGGACGAGCGGGCAACGACACGAGAACTCCTGGCGCTTGGCGAAACGGCCTGATCCGGATACTGCGGCCGCGGGGCCGCCTGTCAAGCGCGCACATCACATCCACACGCCGGCGGGGCCGGAGCGGGCGCTATTTGAACGCGTTCAACCCCGTGATCGCCTGCCCCAGGATCAGCGAGTGGACGTCGTGCGTCCCTTCATAAGTATACACGCTCTCGAGGTTGGCCATGTGGCGCATGGACGCGTACTCGGCCAGGATCCCGTTGGCGCCCAGCAGGCGCCGCGCTTCGCGCGCGATGTCGGTGGCGATGTTCACGTTGTTGCGCTTGGCCAGCGACACCTGCTGCGGCGTGTAGGTGCCGGCGTCCTTGAGGCGCCCCAGGTGCAGCGACACGAGTTGCGCCTTGACGATCTCGGTGAGCATCTCGGCCAGCCGCTGCTGCTGGATCTGGAAGCCGGCGATGGGCCGGTCGAACATCACGCGGTTCTTGGCGTAGCTGACCGCTTCCTCGTAGCAGGCCATGGCGGCGCCCACGGCGCCCCACGAGATGCCGTAGCGGGCTTGCGTGAGGCACATCAGCGGACTCTTGAGGCCGCCCGAGCCCGGCAGGATCGCGTCGGCGGGAAGATGCACGTCCTGGAATACGAGTTCGCTGGTGTCGCTGGCGCGCAGGGAGAGCTTGCCCTTCTGGTCCCTGGACGTGAAGCCCGGGGTGCCCCGGGGCACGATGAATCCGCGAATGGACGCATCGCTCGCGTCGCCGTTGGTCTTGGCCCAGACCACGGCGATGTGCGCCGTGGAGCCGTTGGTGATCCACATCTTGGCACCGTTCAGCATCCAGGTGCCGTCGGCCTGCTGGCGCGCCATCGTGAGCATCCCCGACGGGTTCGATCCGTAGTCGGGCTCGGTGAGCCCGAAGCAGCCGATGATCTGGCCGGCGGCCATTCCGGGCAGATACTTTCGCTTCTGCTCCTCGCTGCCGAAGGCGAAGATCGGGAACATGGCCAGGGCGCCCTGCACCGAGGCGAACGAGCGCACGCCGGAGTCGCCGCGCTCCAGTTCCTGCATGATCAGGCCGTAGGCCACGTTGTTGAGTCCGGCGCAGCCGTACTCCTCCGGCAGGTTGGCGCCGAACACGCCGAGCTCGCCCATCTCGGGCACGAGTTCCAGCGGGAAGTGGCCGTCGATGTAGTGCTGCCCGATGATCGGCAACACGCGCTCGTCCACGAATTGCCGAACGCTGTCGCGCACGGCGCGCTCCTCTTCGGACAGCGCGCTGTCGATGTTGAAGAAGTCGGTCGTCATGGCATTGGAATCTAGTGCGCGCGCTATGGGGCGCTCCCGGCGCCCTTCCCGCCGCGCACCGCCGCCCCGAGCGTGGCCGCGCCCCATGCCACCGCGAACGGGAACGCCAGTTCGACCACGACCAGCGCCCACGCCGGCACCTGCATGGCGCCCGCCAGGTGCGCGGTGAACGCCGCCAGCGGCGCGCCGGTGATGGCCGGCACCAGGAGCAGGATCGCCCACGACGCGGCGGCGGCCATCCCCGCGCGGACGGCGGCGTGGCGGCCGGCGGGATTGATCAGCCCCCACAACGCGCCGATCGAGGGAACGGCCCACCAGCCGAAGGCATAGGTGCCGAGTCCAAAGGCGACGGCGAGGAGTGCCTGGCGAAGGAATGCGCGCATGATTACGGCCCCCGGGGGGTGAGGGTGAGGGTGGCCTCCGTGCGATTGGCCGGAAGTGCCGCCGCATCGCGCGGGAACAGGACCGGGCTCAACCGACCGGCGAGCCACTGGGGAATGCGGTCTTCATACTGCGGGCTCGCCGGATTTCCGCTCTGCCCGCCGGGATACGTGTCCCACGCCCGGACCTCGGGTCCCAGATCCACAACCAGCCGCCAGCTCGGCCCGAAGCCGGAGCCGCCGGGCGCCGGATTGAGCGTGCCGCGGCCGCCCGCGGACTCGAGTCCGAGCGCCGAGAACCCGGGAAGGCCGAGCAGGTGCCTGATGTCCACGGTGGCCACGCGATCCCACCGCCAGCCGCCGCGGGCCGGTGGTCCGTCGCGCTTCACGAGCGTGTCGTACGCGGCGGCGAGACTCCGCGCCACGATCACGTCGCGCGTCTCGACTACGCCGCTGGTGGACCGGTCGTCCCACCACGCGCTCGTGGGCTGGTGCAGCAGGTCGAACATGATCTCGTCGTCGGGCGTGGCCACGCGGCGTCCGCTCGAATCGTCCAGCTCGTCCCAGGTGAAGGCGCGCAGGAGGCGCATCGCCTCCTCGAACAGCGCGGCCCCGTCGTTGTCGCGCGTGTACCGGCCGTCCCATCGCGCCAGGATCTCCGCCGCCTGCTGCACGGGCGACGAGGCCGGGCCGCCCACATTGTGCGCGGCGGTGGCGAAGTACGGGAGGAAGAGCTGGGCGCGCACGCTCAGCGGACTGGTCTGGAAGTGGCGCATGTCGTCCACCGTCACGCTCGAATCGGCGCGCAGCAGACTATTGATGTCGAGGGCGCGCCAGGGATCGTATGCGCGGTCGTCGCCCAGGTAGGCGAATTGATGGCGCGGGTCCTCGGGCTGCTGATTGGCCGAGGCGAGGTATCCCTGCGCCGGATTGAACGACTGCGGGTAGTCGCTCACCGGCCAGTAGCCGGTCCAGTCGCTGGCGCTGGTGGATCCATCGAAGATATCGATCCCCGTGGTGCCCTTGGGGCGCAGCGGAAAGTGGCCCGTGGACCGGATGGCGATCGTGCCCGACCGATCGGCCACGATGACGTTCTGCGCCGGCACGAAGAAGCCCTGCGCCATCGCGTCGAGGAACGCGCGCGCCGTGGTGGCGTGCGCCGCGTCGTATAGCGCGCCGATCTCGTGCGACGGTTCGAGCAGCGTCCAGCGCATGGACACCCACGCGCCGAACCGGTGCATCAGCGGGCCGCGGTGCGTGTAGCGCACGGTGTCGGTGGCCAGCACCTCGCCGCGCGGGCCGCGGTACACTTCCACGCGCTGCACGAGCGGGCGCCACGCGCCGTCCACCTCGTAGCGGGTGGGGTGCGTGGCGTCGTCCACCGTCTCGCGATAGAAGTCCAGCACGTCGGCGCCGGTGTTGGTGAATCCCCAGGCGAGATCGCGGTTGAAGCCGAGCACGATGCCGGGCAGGCCCGGGATGGTGACGCCGTACACGTCGAGCGTGCCGGGCACCACGAGCTGCGTCTCGTACCAGATGCTGGGCAGCGTGAGATCGAGGTGCGGGTCGTTGGCGAGGAGCGCATGCCCGTCGGCCGACCGCGCCGGCCCCACCGCCCAGTTGTTGCTGGCCAGATGCCGGGGATCGGTGCGCTGCATGAATCCCGGCGGCGCGACCTCGCGGAGCAGCGACGCCACGACGCGCGCCGCGGTGTCGGGCGCGCCGGGACGGGGGAGGGTGGCGAGATCGAAGCGCGGCGCGTGCTGCCCATTGGGCTGGATGGGCTCCTGGATGGGCGAGTTCAGCGGAAAGAGCGCGTCGGCCGCGGAGTCGCCCACCACGCCGCGTGCCGCCAGGCGCACGGCCTCGTCGGGCACATAAGTGAGCGTCCACCCCATGCGATTGAAGAGATGGATGGAGTTGATCGGCTTCCACCGTTCGGGGCGCACGCCGAGCAGCTTGTATTCCACGGGCCATTGCGCCGGCGTGAGGGCGTCGACGTACGCGTTCACGCCGCCGGCAAAGGCATTCATCACGCGCCACGCCATCCCCGTGGTGTCCATGGCGGCCATCTTCTCTTCCGCCGCGCGCGGCATGCCAAGGTCGCGGGTCTGGCGATCGAGCGCGAGGGCCCGCCGGCCCACCCACTCGGTGAGCCGTCCCGACGCGGCGTGCGTCTGCAGGTCCAGTTGGAACAGGCGGTCGCGCGCCACCACGTAGCCGAGGGCGCGATACGCGTCGAGTTCGGTGGTGGCGAAGATGTGCGGCACGCCGCGGGTGTCGTAGCGCACGTCCACGGCGCCGCTCAGACCGCTCATCGGCACCGCGGCGCGGGGCGCGAGCGTGGCGTGCGTGGCCGCGGCCCAGGCGCCGTGCACGGGATCGAGCAGCGGACCGAGCGGCGGGAGCGGGCCGGCGCCGCGGGCGCCGAGCCGGAGTGCCGCGGCGAGCACCACGGCGCCGGCCAGCGCCCGTGCGATGCGGGAGGTCATGCTACGCAAGTTACGGCCCACCCGCGGCAGGGCCAGTGGGCCGTTCGCCTAGCCGGCGAGGCGGCGCGGTTCCTGCCGCGGTTGGTCCACGATCCGCTTGGCCGATGGCGTGGCGCCCACCTCGCGCGCCTTGCGCCGGAACGCCGCGCGGTGGTCCACGGGCAGTCCCGACTCGTCCTGCCACTGGTGGACCATCTCGTGGAGCAGCGTGTCCTCGGCGTCAGCCCACCCGTCGCGGCGAATGTGCCGCCGGCTGATGACGATCTCCACCGGCGCGCCCTGCGAGGCCGGGACATAGTGCCCCAGGCGCGACCGCATGCGCCGCGACACGCGCACCGGCACGGCGGACAGCGAGCCGCCGAACCGCTCGGCGTTGAGGCGCCGGTGCGCGGCGGCGAGGTGCGCCACCAGCGGCTCGTCGTCGGGATGCGTGCGCTCCGGGGGGCGCGCCTCCACGCGCGACACGACGGCGGCGGCCAGCAGGAGTTGGCGCGCCGCGCGGCGGTCGGCGGCGGTGCGTCCTTCCACGAACGTGACGATGGCGCGCAGCACCGGCTCGGGGGCGGCCAGATAGCCCTCGTGCACGCGGATCTCCCCGTCGCCGAAGCTCACCATCACCGTGCGGTTGCGCGTGAGCGTGCACCGCGCGATGCGGCGCAGCCCGAGCGCGCGCAGCGCGGCGAGCAACTCGTCGGCCGTCCGCGGCGGCGGCGGCGCCACCGCCAGCTCGAGCTGGTGGGGATCGGCGCCGCGGCGCATCAACCGCCTCAGCGCGCGAAACGTCGGGAGGGCCCAGCGATGAAGGCCTGCGCCTCGGGCGACCAGATGAGCGTGGCCACGTCGATGGCGTCGTCGGTGATCGTGAGGCTGTTCACCGACGAGGGGCGGCCGCCGCGCGATCGGTTGGACATCGTGCCGGCCGTGGAGATGACCATGCCCTTGGCCGTGTGCTCCACGAAGTTCACGGCCTCCTGGTGGTCGTGGCCGCAGAGCACGGCATCCACGCCCATCTCGGCAAACGACCCGAGGATGCGGCGCGTGTGTTTGAGCCCGTGGCGCTGCGACAGCTCGCCCCTGACCGGGTTGTGGTGCATCACGACCACGCGGGCCACGCCCGCCGGCACGTCGGCGAAGATGCCGCGCAGCCGTTCGATCTGATCGCCGCCCAGATGGCCGATGATCGAGATGTCGCGCGGGTTCCAGGTGAGCGTCTCCCAGAGCACGCCGTGCGACGTGTTGACGCCGGCGATCACGGCGCCCGGCACGCGCAACACCGGCTCGATGTCGTCGCTGATGTAGCGGCGGTATTTGTGCAGCAGCGCCGCGTCCCGGCCCAGGCGGAGCGGCGAGAACCACCAGGCCACGTCGTGGTTGCCGGGGACGACGATCACCCGGCTCACGCGCTCGGCTTCCCGGATGAACACGCGGGCCCGCTGGAACTCGCCCGCCCGGGCGCGCTGCGACAGGTCGCCGGAGATGGCGACGACGTCGTACCGTTGCTCCTGGATCAGGGCTTCGATGGCCTCGTACTGCGCCGGCACGGCCGGATGCCCGAAGTGCAGGTCGGAGCAGTGGAACAGCCGCACCGTGGTCACAACCGGGCGATGATCGCGTCGGTGAACTCGTCGGTGCTCGCGGTGCCGCCGAGATCGCGCGTGATCGTCTTCTTGTCGCGGATCGTCTCCTCGAGCGCCGTGCGCACGCGGCGCGCCCGCTCGCCCTGGCCCACGTGCTCGAGCAGCATGCAGCCGGCCAGGATCACGGACGACGGATTGGCGATGCCCTTGCCGGCGATGTCGGGGGCCGTGCCGTGCACGGCTTCGAAGATCGCGCCGTTGAGGCCGATGTTGGCGCCCGGCGCGAGCCCCAGGCCGCCCACGAGGCCGGAGATCTCGTCGGAGAGGATGTCGCCGAACAGGTTGGTGGTGACGATCACGTCGTAGCGCTCGGGACGGAGCACGAGGTTCATGGCCATCGCGTCCACGATCACGTCGTCGCACGCGATGTGCGAGTACTCATGGGCGATCTGCCGCCCGACGTCGAGGAACAGCCCCGAGGTGTTCTTGAGGATGTTCGCCTTGTGCACGAGCGTGACCTTGCGGCGGTTGTGCGTGGTCGCGTACTCGAACGCGTAGCGCACGATGCGCTCGCAGCCGGCGCGGGTGACGATGGCCGTGGACTCGGCCGCCGCCCGCGGATCGTCGCCCACCTGGATGTAGTGCTCGACGCCCACGTACAGCCCTTCGGTGTTCTCGCGGATCAGCACGAGGTCGATGTCGTCGTACCGCCCGCCGTGCACGATGGAATACGCCGGCCGCACGTTGGCGAACAGATCGAACGTCTTGCGGAGGGCCACGTTGATGGAGCGGAAGCCCTCGCCCACCGGCGTCTCGAGCGGACCCTTGAGCGCGAGCCGCGTGCGCTTGATGGAATCGAGCGTGGCTTCGGGGAGCGGGTCGTTGTACCGGGCCAGGGCGGCCATGCCGGCGGCCTGCGAATCCCACGCGAGGTCGGCGCCCGCGGCTTCGAGAATGCGCACCGTGGCGCTGGTGATCGACGGCCCGATGCCGTCGCCCGGAATCAGCGTGACTGGAATGCCCATGCGATGACGTGTGCCGGTGGTCCCGCCGGCTACGGCGAGATGACCAGGTCGGCGAAGTGATTGGCCAGGCTGGTGAGCACGGCCGGTCCGAACGCCGGCGCGGGGTCGCTCTTCACCTCGCCGGTCCAGCGGAATTCGGTGGTGCGCGCGTCCACGAGCACCAGCTTGAGCACCGCCTGGCCGTCCGTCCCCTTGCCCACGCGCTCGAACCGCAGCTCCACGGGCAGGATCACGAACCGCGCGCCGTCCTGCAGCGCGATCATCGTGCGGAGCTGGGTGGCGAGCGGATCCCCGTACGGCTTGCTCATGTCCACCGATCCCCGCAGCGGCTGCTCGGCCAGCATGTACGGATCGGCGGCGTACGTCGAATTGAGCCGATAGCTCCGTTCGAGATCCGGCGCGAAGTACCAGGTGGCGTTCAGTCCGCGGGCGTCGAACTCGGCCACGATCGCCGAGTCGAGTTGCCGCAGCATGGCGCGCGGGCGCGCGATGCCGGCGGCCCACCCGAGCGGGTCTTCGCGCTTGAGCGCGAACACCGGGGTGACGATGATGCGCCGCGGCGCCAGGTTGGCGAGCGGGCGCACCACGGCCACCGACGGAGCCGGCGGCGTGGGCGGCTGCTGCGCGCGGGTTGCCGGCGAGGCGCACGCGACGATCAACAGCGCGCCGGCGAGACTCAGAGTGCGGGACACGCCGGAAACCTAACCATTCCCGGGGCGGCGCGCCGGGCGCCGGCGCCCCGCGGCCGCCGGTTGACCGCGGTTCCATCGGCGTCCAATTTGGGCCCCACCCGTTCCCCCGGAGCCCTTCCTCCATGTCGAAGCTGCTGCGCGCCCTCCTGTGGACGGGCATCGCCCTGCTCGGCGCCGGTTCGCTGGCCTGGCTCGCGCTGTCCCGCGGCGAGACGATCAACGCCGCCTGGCTCCTCACCGCCGCGGTGTGCACGTATCTCGTGGCGTATCGGTTCTACGCGCGGTTCATCGCCAGCAAGGTGTTCGCGCTCGACGACAACCGCCGCACGCCGGCCGAGCGGCTGGACGACGGCCGCGACTACGTGCCCACCAACAAGTGGATCGTGTTCGGCCATCACTTCGCGGCCATCGCCGGACCGGGCCCGCTGGTGGGCCCCACGCTCGCGGCGCAGTTCGGCTATCTGCCCAGCGCGCTCTGGATCATCGTCGGGGTGGTGTTCGGCGGCGCGGTGCAGGACTTCGTGATCCTCTGCGCCTCGGTGCGCCGCGACGGCAAGACGCTCGGCCAGATGGCCAAGGAGGAGATCGGCCCCGTGGCCGGCTACACGGCGCTCGTCGCCGTGCTCGGCATCATGATCGTGCTCATCGCCGTGCTCGGGCTGGTGGTGGTGAACGCGCTCCGCGCCAGTCCGTGGGGCACGGTGACGATCGGCCTCACGATTCCGATCGCGCTGTTCATGGGGATCTACCTGCGGTGGATCCGTCCGGGCCGCGTGCTCGAGGCGAGCGCGATCGGTCTCGTGCTGCTCGTCGCCGCGCTGTTCGCCGGACGTTGGGTGGCCGAGGATCCCACGCTCGCCGCCACGTTCACGCTGAGCGGCACGGCGCTGGCGGCGATCGTGATGGGGTACGGCTTCGCGGCGTCGGTGCTGCCGGTGTGGCTGCTCCTCGCGCCGCGCGACTATCTCTCGGCCTTCGTGAAGATCGGCGTCGTGCTCACGCTCGCCGTGGGGATTCTCATCGTGCTGCCACCGCTGCACATGCCGGCGCTCACCCGATTCACCGACGGGACGGGGCCGATCTTCGCCGGCAAGGTGTTTCCGTTCGCCTTCATCACCATCGCCTGCGGCGCCGTGTCCGGCTTCCACGCCCTGATCGCGTCGGGCACCACGCCCAAGCTGCTGGAGCGCGAGCCCGACGCGCGGATGATCGGCTACGGCGCCATGCTCATGGAATCGCTGGTGGCGATCATGGCGCTGATCGCCGCCTGCGCGCTCACCCCCGGGGTGTTCTTCGCCATCAACGCGCCGGCCAGCGCGCTCGGCACCACGGTGCAGAGCGCATCGCAGGCCGTGGCGCAGTGGGGGTTCCACGTCACGCCGGCCGAGTTGACGCAGCTCGCGAAGAGCGTGGGCGAGACGTCGCTCCTCTCGCGCACCGGCGGCGCGCCAAGCCTCGCCGTGGGCATGGCGCAGCTCTTCTCCGGCGCCCTGAGCGGCGGCGGCGCGATGGCGCTGTGGTATCACTTCGCCATCATGTTCGAGGCGCTGTTCATTCTCACCACGCTCGACGCCGGCACGCGCGTGGGACGGTTCATGCTGCAGGATCTGGGGCGGCACGTGTGGGAGCCGTTCGGCCGCGTGTCGTGGTATCCGGCCGTGCTTCTGTCGAGCGCCCTGTTCGTGGCCATGTGGGGCCACTTCCTGTATCAGGGCGTGATCGACCCGCTGGGCGGGATCAATTCGCTGTGGCCGCTGTTCGGCATCTCCAACCAGCTGCTCGCCGCGGTGGCGCTGTGCGTGGGCACCACGGTC
>DATLTC010000011.1 GCA_035533755.1 Gemmatimonadaceae bacterium | reverse complement strand
GAGAGAGTCCGGATATGCCCCAATGTGGGGCACCCCGCCGCCGGACCTCCTCGGTCCCACAGACATGGCCATTGCCCTGACGACCGCCCAGGATTCCGGAAGTTCCTCCACGCCCGCCGCCGACGGCCGGCCCAATCTCGCGTGGCGCGAGATGGTCACGCCGTTCGAGGCGCCATCGCTGGCGCGGAGCATCTGGCAGGTGGTGAGCACGCTCGTGCCCCTCGCGATCGCGCTCTACGTCATGTATCGCAGCCTGGCCTTGCCCTACTGGGTCACCCTGCTGCTCTCGGTCCCCGCCGCGGGGCTCACCGTGCGCACGTTCACGATCATGCACGACTGCGCGCACGGCTCGCTGTTCGAGAAGCGCTGGGCCAACGACGTCGTCGGCTGGTTCACCGGCGTGCTGGCGCTCACGCCGTACGTGCAGTGGCGCCGCGACCACGTGCTCCATCACGCGTCCTCCGGCGACCTCAACCGCCGCGGCCACGGCGACGTGTGGACGCTCACCGTGCGCGAATACCAGGCGCAGTCCCGGCTCGGCAAGTTGCGCTATCGCCTGTTCCGCCACCCGATCGTGCTGTTCGGCCTCGGCCCCCTGCACCTCGCCCTGGGCCAGCGCTGGCGCTCGCGCAGCACCGCCTCCGGCACCAAGGAACTGGCCAGCGTGCGCGAGACCGACCTCGCGCTCGTGGCGCTCGTCCTCGGCTTCTCGGCGCTCATCGGGCCGCTGGCCGTCGTCAAGATCTACGTCCCCGTGTTCATGATGGCCGGCGCCGCCGGCATCTGGCTGTTCTACGTGCAGCACCAATTCGAAGACACGTATTGGGCCGCGCACGAGCAGTGGGATTACGTCACCGCGTCCATTCGCGGCAGTTCGTACTACAAGCTCCCCGCCGTGCTCAACTGGTTCACGTGCAACATCGGACTGCACCACGTCCACCACCTGAGCCCGCGCATTCCCAACTACCGCCTGCACGAGTGCCACGCCGCCAACGAGCGGCTGCAGGAAGCCACCACCATCGGCATCCTCGAGAGCCGCAAGAGCGTGCGCCTCACCCTGTGGGACGAGGACGCCCACCGGCTCGTCGGGTGGGACGCCCTGCGCCGCACCCGGCAGACGGCGTAGCCCATGACACGCCGCCTCCGCGCCCCGCTCGCGGCCTTCGCCCTCGTCGTCACGGCCGTCCTCGCGCTCCCCAGGCTCGCCGCCGCGTGGAACGCCACCGGCCATCGCACGATCGCCGAGATCGCCTGGGAGCACATGACCCCCACGGCCCGAGCGCGCGCCGTGGCCCTGCTCATGCACGGCCCCGAGCTCGCGAATCTCGCCTCGCTCCGCCCCGCCGGCGGCCCCATCGAGGAGCGCGACCGCGCGTTGTTCCTCAACGCCGCCACCTGGCCCGACCTCATTCGTGGCCGCGCCCTGCCCTGGCACGCGTACGACCACCCCACCTGGCACTACGCCGATTTCTACTGGGACGTCGTGAACGGCCAGCCGCACGACATTCCCGGCACCGGCCCAGCCGCCGAGAACGCCGGCGAGCGCATCGTCGCCTTCCGCCACGCGTTGAGCGATCCGGCGGTGCCCGACACCACCAAGGCCGTGGACCTCGCCTGGATCCTCCACCTCGTGGGCGACATCCATCAGCCGCTCCACGCCAGCTCGCGCGTCAGCACGCAATCCCCGCTCCCGCTGGGCGACAAGGGCGGCAACGACTTCATGCTCGACGACCGCCACCGGCTGCACGCGTACTGGGACGACATCCTCGACACTTCCATCCCGCGCGCGCTCGACGAGGACCAGGTGGCGTATGCCTCGCGTCTCGCCGCGCAGATCGTCCAGGAGCATCCGCTGGCGTCCGTGGATTCACAGGCCCGGTCGCAGGACGTCTCGGCGTGGGAGCACCAGGGACTCGAGATCTCGGAGCACCAGGTGTACGACGGCATCACCCAGGGCGAGGCGCCGTCCGCCGCGTATCGGGCGGCCGCGCTCGCCACGGCGCAGGCACAGATCGCGCTGGCCGGGTACCGGCTCGCGGCGCTGCTGAACGCCGCCTTCAAGTAGCGCGCGGCGGCGCTACGCGTCGCCGCGCTGCGCCACCGCCTTGTAGCGCTCCCACTCGTCGTGCGAGATCGGGCGCGCCGGCACGCCGCCCCACCGCTCGCCCGCGCCCACCCGCGTGCCAGGAAGCAGCACCGAGTGCGCCAGCACCGTCGCGCCCTCGCCCACGTCCACGTCGCCCATCACCGTGGCCTTCTCGCCGATCGTCGCGCGACTGCCGATCGTCACCGGGGCGATCACCAGCCGTCCCGCGCCGCCGTAGTGGCAGAAGATCTGCGCGCTCCCGCCGATCGAGACGTCGTCGCCCAGCGTGATCATCGATACATCGGTGAAGTACTCCGTGGTGATGCGCGGCCGCTTGCCCATCCGCATCCCCATCGCCCGCAGAAACCAGATGCCCATCGGCGTCAGCGTCACGAACGGCAGGAAGGTGAACCGCACCAGGTAGAACAGCCCGTTGTGCAGGTACCAGGGCACCGCCGCGGCGGTGAAGTACCCGCCGTCGAACGCGCGCAACCGCGTGGGCAGGAGCAGGTTGAACACCGGCACCACCACGAGCAGCGCGAAGCCCCACACGAACGCGGCCGCCCCCAGCAGCATCCCCAGCGCCGGCCACCGCAGCCAGCCGTGCCCGTGCCACACCGGCGGCCCCAGCCAATCGACGATCAGCAGCGACGGCACCAGCGCGAGCCCCACGGCCGTCGCCGCCATCACGAAGATCGCGACCACGGCCAACCCGTAGCTCACGCGATTGAACCGCCGGATGAACCGGTCCACGGCCCCCGTGGGCGCGGCGCTTCTCGACGCATCGAAGTACTTCACCGGCTTCGGCCGCCGCTCACGTGACCCCGCCCGACGATTCCCTGGCGCCAAAGTAGAGGCCGCCCGCGGACACGAGGAAAACAACCAGGAACATGAAGAATCCATACACGCAGGCCGGATAGCCCCAGATCGTGCCCGGCGCTCCCGGCGACGGACAGGCCGCCGCACCCGCGCCGAACACTTCCCCGTAGCTCAACGTGCCCGAGAAGGCCGTTCCCAGCAGACTGAGCGCGAATACGATCTGCAACGCGCGTTTGATCACCATGTCGTGTCCCCCCATTCCGTCGCCGTGCCGTCCCAACGAAAGGTCACCGCGGGCCCACCCCGTGCAGCCGGGGAAACGAGAGCCCCGCTGTCAGGTCGGTCCGTACAAGACACGCACCGCGACCCCACTCAGCTTGCAGGTTCCACGGACTGATGGCGCGACCGGCCGGCCCCACCTTTCGGCATGGCAAGAAGCGGCACCCCACCTACTGGAAGGGAGATCACCATGCGCGCCCGCGACCTCATGACCACCAATCCGGCGGTCGTCACCGCCGATGACCCGATCACCAAAGCGGCCGAGGTCATGCGCAACCTCGACGTCGGCATGCTGCCCGTGGTCGACGACCTGCACACGCGGCGCCTGATCGGCATCATCACCGATCGCGACATCGTCGTGCGCTGCCTGGCCGAGCGCAGCATCGTGGAATGCCAGGTGCGCAACCACATGACGAGCAACCCGCTGGTGTATGTGAGCGAGGACTCCACGCTCGACCAGGTGGTCGAGAAGATGGAGCGGTATCAGGTGCGGCGGCTGCCCGTGGTCGCGTCCGACCGGCGCGTGATCGGCGTCGTCACGCAGGCCGACCTGGCCCGCCGCGTCGGACCCGACAACCCCGAACTGATCGAAGAGGTGCTCGAGCGGATCTCGACCCCCGGTGCGCTGACGCACTGAGCCCCGATCCATCCCGCGCATCCCTCATTCGCCCGCAACGCGGCCCGATGCCGCGAGGAGACTATGATGAAGACCGACATGCAGCTGCAGCGCGACGTGATCGAAGAACTCGCCTGGCAGCCCAACGTGCGCGAAGCGGAGATCGGCGTCGCCTGCAAGAACGGCGTCGTCACCCTCTCCGGGTTCGTGGATAGCTACGCCCAGAAGTACGCCGCGGGCCGCGCCGCCGAGCACGTGATCGGCGTCCGCGCCGTGGCCGACGACCTTCAGGTGAAACTGCCCAGAGCGTTCGTGCGCTCCGATACCGACATCGCGCACGCCGCCGTCACGGCGCTCAAGTGGGACGTCGAGGTGCCCGATTCCCGCATCCAGGTCCTGGTAGACGACGGCTGGGTCTCGCTCGACGGAGCGGTGGATTGGCAGTTCCAGCGCAGCGCCACCGAGAAGGCCGTGCGCTATCTCACCGGCGTCAAAGGCGTGATCAACCGCATCAGCGTGCAGCAACCCAAGGTCTCGGCATACGAGGTGAACCAGCGCATCGAGCAGGCGCTCAAGCGCAGCGCGGCGGTGGACGCCGACCGGATCACGGTGGACGCCAAGAACGGCAAGGTCGTGCTCCGCGGCACGGTGCGGTCGTGGGCCGAGCGCGAGGACGCCGAGCGCGCCGCGTGGGCGGCGCCGGGCGTGAGCGAGGTGAATGACGAGATCGCCGTCGGCATCTGACGGGCGACGGGAGGCAACATGCCGCACCGTTTTCGGGACCGCCGCGAGGCGGGCAAGGAACTCGCCGAGCAGCTGGCCCGGTACGCCCACGAACCGGACGTGATCGTGCTGGGGCTCCCACGGGGGGGCGTGCCGGTGGCCTACGAGGTGGCCGCCGCCCTCAGCGTGCCGCTCGACGTGTTCGTCGTGCGCAAGCTCGGCGTGCCCGGCCACGAGGAATACGCCATGGGAGCCGTGGCCGGGGGGGGCATTCGCGTGATCAACGAGGACGTGATCCGCGACCTGCGCATTCCGCCGGATGCCGTGGAACGGGTGGAGCGCGCCGAACGCGCGGAGATCGAGCGCCGCGAGGTGGCGTACCGCGGAGGCGCGCCTGCGCCGCCGCTCGCCGGCCGCGTCGTGATCCTCGTCGATGACGGCCTCGCCACGGGCTCGACGATGCTCGCCGCCGTGGCCGCCGTGCGCACGCAGCAACCCGGGCGCGTCGTCGTCGCCACGCCCGTGGCGTCGATGGAAGCCTGCGACGCGGTACGCCGCGAGGCCGATGATTGCGTGTGCGTGTCGGTGCCCGAGCCGTTCTACGGCGTGGGGCTCTGGTACCTGGATTTCACTCAGACGACCGATGAGGAAGTGCAGCGGTTGCTCGCTACCGCGCGCGCCGCCCGCCGTCCGGCCGTCGCGCATCCCTGATGGAAGTCGGGGGGAGGGCTGGACCATGTCTACCGTCACACGCGCAACGCTGCCGCAGCTGTTGCACGATGCGGCGTACCCCCTGGCGGGGGGCCCGGCCGATTTCGACCCGCTGCTCTCGCTCATCGGCGACGCCCCGTATGTCCTGATCGGCGAGGCCTCCCACGGCACGCACGAGTTCTACCGCATCCGCGCCGAGATCACCAAACGGCTGATCGTCGAGCGCGGCTTCTCGGCGGTGGCCGTGGAAGCCGATTGGCCCGACGCGTATCGCATCAATCGGTACGTGCGCGGCGCCGGCGACGACGCCGACGCCACCGAGGCCCTGGCCGGCTTCGTGCGCTTTCCGCAATGGATGTGGCGCAACGCCGACGTGCTCGACTTCGTGGGCTGGCTGCGCGCGTTCAACGACACGCGCCCCGAGCCCGACGCCAGGGTCGGCTTCTACGGCCTGGACCTCTACAGCCTCCACGCCTCCATCGACGCCGTGATCAGCTACCTCCTCAAGGCGGACCCGGAGGCCGCCGAGCGCGCCAAGGAACGGTACGCGTGCTTCGACCAGTTCGGGGCCGATCCGCAGAGCTATGGCTACGCCACCACGATCGGGCTCTCCCCCTCCTGCGAAGCCGAGGTCGTCGCGCAACTGGTGGAGTTGCGGCGCGCGTCGGCCGACCACACGCACCGCAACGGCCGCCTGGCGCCCGACGACCTGTTCTACGCCGAGCAGAACGCGCGCCTCGTGGCCAACGCCGAGCAGTACTACCGCGCCATGTTCGGCAGCCGCGTCTCGTCGTGGAACCTGCGCGACATGCACATGACCGAGACGCTCGACGCGCTCACCCGCTTTCTGCGCCCCCGCGTGCAGACGCCCAAGATCGTCGTCTGGGCCCACAACTCGCACCTGGGCGACGCGCGCGCCACCGAACTCGGCCGCTCGGGCGAGCTCAACGTGGGCCAGCTCGCCCGCCAGCGCTATGGCCGCGACGCCGTGCTCGTGGGATTCAGCACCTATGCGGGCACCGTCACCGCCGCCTCCGACTGGGACGAGCCCGCCGAGCGCAAAGCGGTGCGCCCCGGCCTGACCGGCAGCTACGAAGCGCTCTTCCACGAGGTGGAGATTCCGAACTTCCTGCTCCTGCCCAACGAGACCACCGAGCTCAGCCAGGCGATGGACCACGCGCGGCTGCAGCGGGCCATCGGCGTCATCTATCGGCCGCAGAGCGAGCGCCAGAGCCACTACTTCCACAGCCGGCTGTCGCGCCAGTTCGACGCCGTGCTGCACTACGACCGCACCCGCGCCGTGGAGCCGCTCGCCCGTACCGGGCTCTGGGAACGCGGCGAGATGCCGGAGACGTATCCGTCAACCCTCTGAGCGCCTCCGTGGCGCGCGGCACGGTTCGAGAGGAGAGTTTCACATGTCCAAGATCATCGACAGCAAGGTCCGCCTTCCCATCGGCCCGATCACGCTCGACGGCGACCTGTCCGTTCCCGAAGGAGCCACCGGCATCGTGCTGTTCGCGCATGGCAGCGGCAGCAGCCGCTCCAGCCCGCGCAACCGGCAGGTGGCGCGCGGCCTGCAGGACGCCGGCCTCGCCACGCTCCTGTTCGACCTCCTCACGCAGGAGGAGGGCGCCGAGGATGCACTCACCGGCCACCTGCGCTTCGACATCGAGTTGCTGGCGCGGCGGTTGCTCGCCGCCACCGACCTCGTGGCCCAGGGCCTGGCCGGCCGCACCTGGCGCATCGGCTACTTCGGCGCCAGCACCGGCGCCGCGGCCGCGCTCATCGCCGCGTCGCATCGGCCCGACGTGGTCCATGCCGTGGTGTCGCGCGGCGGGCGCCCCGACCTCGCCGGCGCCGCGCTCGCGAGCGTGCAGGCCCCCACGCTGCTCATCGTCGGGGGGGACGACCGGGTGGTGATCGACCTCAACCGCGACGCCTACGAGCGCCTCTGGTGCATCAAGCGCATGGATATCGTGCCCCGCGCCACGCACCTGTTCGAGGAGCCGGGCGCCCTCGAGGAAGTCACGCGCCTCGCCCGGGATTGGTTCGATCACTACCTGATCAAGCCGGCGGCCTTCGCGTCGCAGTCCGCCACCAAGCCGTAGCCGGACGCGCGGAACCCCCGCGAGCGGTATCGCTACCGCCGCGGGGGCTCTCTGCGCTGGTATCCGCCAATCACTCGGTTCGGCACCACGCGCTTCCATGGAGACGCATGGTCTGACCGACGGCTTGTCCTCGCCGGACGGGTCCGGGTCGGGTCCCCTGGGATCTCAGGGTCTCAGTTGTGGCCAGCTACCTCACAACCTGCGCGCCGGCGTTTGACGACCGTCGCACTTCCTTTTCGCCGGCGTCCCGGCGATCAAGGCCGCCTCCGCGGGAGTCCCGTCCCGCGAACGCGACGTCAATCTCTCGCCGCCTCCCGCCCACGGATGCCGGGGGTTCCCCGAACTCTTGTCAGGGAGTCGCCGCGCGCCAGCACCCCGTGCTATTATCGAGGCGATCGCTCCCCTGTGCCCGCCCGTCCCACCGCCTCCCTTCCCATGCACAACACTCGACTCCTGCTCCTCGCCGCGGCGCTCGGCGCCGCCCCCGCTCTCGCCGCCGCGCAACGCGCCGAGCCGGCCGGCCCCACGATCGTCGCCCTGCCGGCCGCCCGGCTGCCGCTCAAACACACGCCCACACCGACCACCGCCGCCATCACCGCCGCCGATCTCATGACGCGGCTCTACATCTTCTCCGACGACTCCATGCAGGGGCGCGAGGCGGGCACGATCGGCAACTTCAAGGGCACCACCTACATCGCCAACGAGTTGAAGAAGATCGGACTCGTGCCCGCCGGCGACGACGGCACCTACTTCCAGACCATTCCGCTCAAGTCGCGCACCACCGAACCGGCCTCGAGCCTCACGGTGAACGGCGTCCCGCTGGCCTTCGGCTCCGAGTGGTCGGCCATGGCGGCGGCGTCCGTCGCCAAACCGGACCTCGCCGTGGCCTTCGGCGGCACGTTCGGCGACTCCACCGCCACGATCTCACCGGCCGACGCGGCCGGCAAGCTGGTCGTGTACAAGCTGCCGCCCAACCCGATGGCGCTCCGCGCCGCGCGCGGCGGCGTGAATGGCCCCGCGGTCGTCGTCGTGATCGCGCCGGCGATGTACCTCCAGTACTTCAGCCGCCCGGCGCAGTTCGTGGACGATCCGTCCGCGGCCGCGCCCGCGTCCAGCGCCACGGTGGTGTTCGTGACCGCCGAGGCCGCGGCCAAGTTCTTCGACACGCCGCTCGACCAGCTCGCGCCGGGCGCCGCCGGCAAGACCGCCTCGCTCGACCTGCGGATCAGCACCGAGCCCGTGCCGTATCCGGCGCGCAACGTGGTCGGCATCCTGCCCGGCAGCGACCCGAAGCTCAAGAACGAATACGTGGCCGTCGGCGCCCACAACGATCACATCGGGTTCACCCACGATCCCGTGGACCACGACTCGCTGCGCTTCTTCAACCACATCGTCCGGCCGCTGGGCGCCGACAGCCGCGGCGGCCGCGCCACGCCGGCGCAGCAGGCCGAGGTCGATCACGAGTTGGCCGCCTGGCGCAAGGCGCACCCGGGCACGGCACGCCTCGATTCCATCGACAACGGCGCCGACGACGACGGCTCCGGCACCGTGACCGCGCTCGAGATAGCGCAGAAGATGGCGTCGCTCCATCCTCGCCCCAAGCGCTCCATGCTCTTCGTGTGGCACGAGGGCGAGGAGAAGGGACTGCTCGGCTCCGCGTACTTCACCGACCACCCCACCGTGCCGCGCGACTCCATCGTCGCCCAACTCAACATGGACATGGTCGGCCGCGGCGATGCCTGGGACGTCACCGGCACCACCAAGGACGGCAAGTTCCTGCACGGCGGCGCCCACTACCTGATGCTGGTGGGCTCGCGGCGCCTGTCCACCGAGCTGGGCAATCTCGTGGAGCAGGTGAACACGACCGACCACCACGGCTTCGTGTTCGACTACTCGATGGACGCCGACGGCCACCCCGAGAACGTCTACTGCCGCAGCGATCACTACGAGTACGCGCGCTACGGGATCCCGATCACCTTCTTCACCACGGGGCTCCACTCCGACTACCACCAGGTCACCGACGAGCCGGAGTACATCGACTACCAGCACATGGCCCGCGTGGGCAATCTGGTGGAGGACGTCGCCCTGCACGTGGCCAACCTCG
>DATLTC010000010.1 GCA_035533755.1 Gemmatimonadaceae bacterium | reverse complement strand
CCGCACCCATTCGCGCCGCTTCATGCGCGCTCCACCGCGCGTGCCCCATCACGCCGCGTCATCTCGTTGCGCCCCCTCCGCCGGGAATCGCCTGGCGGGCCAGTTCGAGTTCACGGCGCGCCTGGGGGACGAGCGCGCTCTCGGGATACGTGAGAATCATGTGCTCCAGATGCGCCGTCGCGCCAGCCGAGTTGCCGGCGCGGCGGAGCTGCCGCGCCCATGCCAACTCGGCGCCCGGCGCCTCGGGCGATTCAGCATAGTCCTTGAGAATGCGCGTCCAGAGCGACACGGCGGCCGCCGTGTCGTGCCGCGCGTTGTGGATCTCGGCGCTGGTGGCGAGCAGCACCGAGGCCGCATCGGGATGGTGCGCCGCCGCCTGCTCGAACGCCTGCGCGGCGCCCGTCGAGTCGAGACGCGCCAGGGCGAGAAAGGCGTGGCCCACGTCGGCGGCCGTGTCCTCCGTCATGCGCGTGATGAGCCCCAGCGCCTGCGCCAGTTGGCTCGACACGTCGGTGGACGTGCGCAGCATGATGCGCGCGCCGGCGAGATTGCCTTGGTACAGCGCCAGCCAGCCCGCCGCGTCGCTGGAATCGGCGTCGGGACCGGCGCGATCGAGCGCCTGCCGCGCCTGGTCCAGGTTGCCGGCGCGCACCCAGCCAAAGGCGACGGCGCGCTCCAGCGACGCCGACTGCAGCGGCGACAGCAGATGCGCATACGCGCGGACGAGCGTCTCCGCCTGGGCCGGCTGGCCCGACGCAGCCAACGCCCGCACGCGCAGCGGGAGCACCGTAGCCGCCTCGCGCGCCGAATCGAGTCCGCCCGCCGGCGCCAGCGCCAGCGCAGTCCGCGCGTCGCCGGCGTTGAGCGCCGCGGTGGCCGCATCGAGCGCCAGCTGCGGCGTGGGGCGCCAGCGCAGCGCGGCGATCAGCGCGTCGCGGGCCAGCGCCCAATCCTCGTCCGACTCGGCGCGCTTGGCAAAGTCCGTCCACGCCGCCACGCTCTCGCTGTCGGGCGGCAGGTCGCGCAGCGCGGCCCAGCCGTCGGCGGGCGAGCCCCACCCGGTCTCGAGCGCGGCGAGGGCGCGGCGCGCCCCCACGTCCACCGGCAGCGCGAGGAAAACCGCGCGCACCGTCTGGCGCGCCGTCTCGGGTGCCGGCGCCAGCGAATACGCGGCCGCCTCGTCGAGGTCGGGCGACTCGAGCAGCGCGCCGCGCCACGCCCTGGCCGACGCCTCCCACTGCCCCATGGCGGCGCGCGACAGCGCCAACTGCAGCTGCAGGCCCGACGTGGTGCCCAGCATGCGGCCGGCCAACTGGATGATGGAGTCGGCGGCCGCGGGCCGCCCGCGCTGGATGAGCAGTTGCGAATATTCGCGATACGGCGACGCGGTTCCCGGCAGGGCGCGCGTCCACGCGTCGAAGGCGCGCCGCGCGTCGGCGTCGCGCGACAGCATGGTGTAGGCGCGCACCTGCACGCTGTGGAACACCGGCTCGCGCGGCGACTCGGCCACCAGCGAGTCGAGCGGCACGAGCAGCGAGTCGGTCCAGCCGAGTTGCGCGTACACGCGCTCCAACCCGAGGATGGCATTGGTGGCCACGGCCGTGCGCAGCAGCGGCCGATAGAGCGCCGCCGCCTGCCGGTAGTGGCCGGCCACTTCGAGATCCATGGCGCGATACACCCCGGTGGTGTCGGGCTGCTGCGCACGCGCCGCCGCCGGCGCGAGCAGCGCCAGCGCGACGACGAGCCTACGGACGCTGGCCGCCATTGATGCGCTGGAAGTATTCGAGGATCGCGCGGCGCTCGTCGGCCGAGAGACCGCGCAGTTCGTCCCAGGTAGGCACGCGGTATTTCACCGTGCTCTTGCCGTCGACATGGGCGTTCTGCGGCGCGAACAGCTTGGGGTTCACCGCGGCCTCGGCTTGCCGCTTGCCCGAGTCATCGCGTTCGTCCTTCTGGAGCGAGCGTCCGGCATCGAGCATGTGGCGCAGCAGTTGCTCCTGGCGAGCCACCGTGGCGGCGTCCACGCGTCCCCCCTCCAGCGCCTGCGCCACGGCCCGCGCCTCGCGCGACAGCTGCACCGTGCGGTCGCCGCCCGCGGCGTCGCTCAGATCGTCCAGTTGCTGCGCGAGCGCGCGCTCCTCGCGCGCCAGCAGGCGCGCCGTGGCCTGCGCGGCGGGACTCATCGCTCCGGCGCCCGGCATGGGGAGCAATCCCTGCGCCTGCGCGTTGATCGAGCCCTGCTTCTTGGCGGCTTCCTGCAGTTGCTGCAGCATCTCGGCAAATCCCGACGCCGAGCGGGCCATGTTGGCGCGCTGGCGGTCGCGGGCCAGCGCGGCCGCGGCCTGGTCGAGCGCGTCGGCGGCGTCGCCCATGGCCGACGGCGTCTGGGCGGCGTTGCGCGGATCGCCGCTCGCGCGGGTAGCCTGCGCCACCTTCTGCGCGGCGTCGCTCATGGCGCGCTGCGCGCCGCCCGACAGCAGGGTGGTCTTCTGGGCCTGCGCCTGGAGCTGCTGCTGCGTCTGATCCACGCCCTGCTGCACGGCGCTCTGGTCGCCGCGCAGTTGCGCCGGATCGGTTCTGGCCTGGCGCGCCTGCTGCTGCAGCTTGGACTCCTGGCGCGACATCTGCAGCAATTCCTGAATGGCGCGGTCGAGCTCCGACGTGAGCTCGTGCTTCCACTCGGCCACCTGCGCGTCGCGCGCTTGCTGCATGGCCTGCGCGGAGCGCTGCATCTCGGCCGCCGCCGACGCGGCGTCGGCGCGCTGGCGCATGGACTGCTCCGACGCCTTGGCGAAGGTGTGGGCCACGTCGCTGTTGCTGGCGCCGGCCTGGGCGTTCTGGTCGGCCAGCCGCTGCTGAAGCTGCTGGATGGCGTTGGCCAGGCGGTCGGAGCGATCGGCCAGCTCACGCGGCACATCGCGGGTGCCCTGTGGCGCGGCCGATGGCGTCGGCTGCCGGCTGCTGTCCGCCGACGGTCGCCCGCTATCCGCCGACTGCCGGCCGTGCGCTGCCGAATCGGCCATCGCCTGCTCCCGCTTGGCGATGTCGCTCGCTTCGTCGTGCAGGGTCTGCATGGAGCCCTCGAACGCCGCGCGCTGCAACATCTGCGCGCTCTTCTCGAGCTGCTCGCGCAGCCGCTTCTGCATCTCCGCCAGGTTGGCCAGCGACTGTTCGGCCTGATCGGCCGACAGCTTCTGGGCCGCGTTCTGCAACTGCTTCATGGCGGCGAGCAGATCGGGGCTGAGCGCCTGCTGGAGCATCTGCTGCGCGTCGCGGAGTTGGCGGGCCAGCGAGCTGTCCAGCGCGCCGGCCTGCTTGAGCTGCTGTTGCAGCTGGGCCGCGGCCTGCTGCAACTGCTTCACGCGGTCGGCCAGGTCCTGCTGCTCCCTGGCCAGCCCCTTGGCCTTCTCGGCGGCCTCGTAGCTCAGGGCATTGGGCTGCTGCCCGCCGGCCGCCGCATTGGCGTTGGGCGGACTCTCCACCGGACGGTTCATGCGTTCGCGCGCCATCTCGCTGGTGCGCTGCTGCAGGCTCTGCTCGGCGGTGGCGGCCCGCTGCACCGCGTGCACCGCGGAATCGGCCGCGTCGCGCGCCATCTCGCGGCGCTCCTCGAGGCTCGGCACCTTGAGCAGCAGCTCGCGGCTCTCGCCGCGCTGCGCCCAGGGGGAGTTGTCGATGGCCACGAGGCGCACGTGCAGCGCGTCGCCCGGATTCAGGTGGCGCGACGCCAGATCCACCACCGCGTTGCCGCCCCACGCCGGCCCGAGGTTGGCCGCCAGGCGCTGGGTGGTCTCGACGCGCGTGCCGCCCGGACCGGCGCTCCAGGTCTGTAGCTGCACCACCGACAGCCCGTGGTCGTCCGACGCCGCGCCCTGCAGCGTCACCTGATCCGTGGCCGCCACCAGCGTGTCGGAGCGCGGGGCGAGGATGTCCACCTGCGGCGCCGAATCGGGCACGATCGTCACGTCCACCGGGGCCGGCAGGTCCTGCACCGCAGCGTCGGCGCCGCGCGCGAACCACTGCCAACTGCCCGACGCCGACGGCGCGAACCGCCCCGTGAACGAACGATCGTCGGCGCGCAGCGCCACGGAGTCGCGCTCCCGCACCAGCCCCACCGCCGCGAGCGGCGTGGAGGCGCGGCCCGCGATCTCGAGGACCGTGCCGCGCGGGATCACCGCCGCCTCGCCTACCGGCAGCGTCTCGGCCGGCCGGTCGAGATACGAGGGATACACGGCGCGCATCGTGATCGCGCCCACGAACGGCCGGTCGGTGACGCGCACCACCGCGGTGTCGCTGTGCGCGCGGCCGTCGGTGACCACCAGACTCAGGTCGCCGCGCACCGGGCCCAGGGTGACCGCCGCCGTGCCCGTGGCAGGCGCGACGGCGAGCGTGCGGCGCGCCCATCCTTCGCCGGTCGCGCGATCCTGCAGCTCCACCGTGGTGCGGCCGGGCGCCGCGATCGTCACCCGGACGGTGTCGTTGCGCATGACCACCGCCGGCAGGCGCACGAACGCGAGCGGGGCGAGGAGCGTGCCGCGCCAGGCGCTCACCGGGCGCAGGATGGCCATCAGGCCGTCGCTGCGCAACGGCGCCACGATGCCCAACAGCAGGGCCGTGATCACGGCCACGGCCCCGATGCGCAGCGCCCTGGCGCGCGCGTGCCGGCGCAGCACCGGCGCCAGCGTGTCGCCGCTCGGGTGCAGCGACTCCATCATGGCGGCGGCGGCGCGACGGCCGAACGCGCCCGCCTCCGCCACTTCGAGGGCGCCGCGCAGCGCGCCGGCGCGGAGCGCCCGCTCGCGCTCGATGGCGGCCGCCACCTGGGCGCGCGACGTCCCCGCGCGCAGCCGACGCCGGGTGCGCCAGGCGACGAGCGTCGATCCGCCCACCAGCAGCACCCAGACCAGCAGCGGCACGGCGCGCGGCAGGGCGAGCCAGCGCGCGTGGCCCAGCAGCAGCGCGCCGCCGGCGACGAGCCCGCACACGACCGTCGCCCCCAGGGCCGCGCCCGCCGCCAGCTCCAGCCACCGTAGGCGCCGCCGCTCCCGCTCCACCAGCTCGACGATCGTCACGGCAGCGGCCGGCTGGTCACCGCGTACACGAACAGGTTCACGCCCATGCGCAGCGCCGCCTCGTGCAGCGCCGGCGGATCGTGATACACGTCGGGGTCCTCCCAGCCGTTGCCGAGGTCGCTGGAGAACGAGTAGTACACGGCAAGCCGGCCGTTGAGGAAGATGCCGAATCCGCGCGCCGGCAGCCCGTCGTGCACGTGGATCTTGGGCAGGCCTTTAGGAAAGTCGTATACGATGTGGTAGATGGGGTGCGACAGCGGCACGTCCACCAGCGGGATGTCGGGAAAGACGCGCTTGATCTCGCGGCGGAAGTAGGGATCGAGCCCGTAGTTGTCGTCCACGTGCAGGAAGCCGCCGCGCTCCAGATACTCGCGCAGCCGCACGATCTCGGCGTCGCTGAAATGGATGTTGCCGTGCCCCGTGACGTGGATGAACGGATAGTCGAACAGCTTGTCGTCCATCAGCGTCACGCGGGCTTCGGTGCGCGCCACGTGGAGCGAGGTGCGCTCCCGGATGGCGGCGAGCAGATTGGGCAGGCTCGACGGATTGGCGTACCAGTCGCCGCCGCCCTCGTACTGGAGGCGGGCGATGGTCAGGCGCGGAGCCTCCGCCGTGGCCCACACCGTGGCCGCCGGCGCGCGGCGCGCGCCGGTGAGCGGCAGGAGCACCGCGGCGGCGAGCGCCCCGCGCACCCAGCGTCTCACTCGGCGTCCCGGGCCACGCGATAGGCCAGGTTCCGCGCGGCGTCGAATTCGCGCGCCAACTCGGTGGCCGTGTCGCGCACGGAGTAGCCCTGCCCCCGCAGCTCGCGGGCGCGCTCGCGCAGTGCCGACTCATCGAGCACCGGCGCCGGGGCCCCGGCGATGACGATCACGACCTCCCCCTTGGGCGGCGTCTCCGCATAGTACGCCACCAACTCGGCCAGCGTTCCCCGCCGCACGTCCTCGTAGAGCTTGGTGAGCTCGCGCGCCACCGCCGCCGGGCGGTCGGCGCCGGCCCGCTCGGCCACGGCCGACAGCGTGTCCACCACGCGCCCGGGCGCTTCGTACAGCACCGTCGTGAACGGCGACTGCGCCACCGCCACCAGCCGCTGGGCTCGCTCCGCGCCGCCCCGCGGCAGGAAGCCGAAGAACGTGAACGGCTCGGCGGGCAGCCCCGCCGTGACGAGCGCCGCGAGCAACGCCGACGCGCCGGGCACCGGCACCACGGGAACGCCCGCCGCGATCGCCGCCTGCACCAGCCGCGCCCCGGGATCCGACAGCAGCGGCGTGCCGGCATCGCTCACCAACGCCACGCTCTCGCCGCCCAGCAGCCGCTCGACGATGCGCGGCGTGAGCTTGGCCTCGTTGTGTTCGTGGTACGCCACGAGCGGCGTGGTGAGGTCGTAGCGGTCGAGCAGGTGCCGCGAATGCCGCGTGTCCTCGGCGTACACCACGGACACCTGGCGGAGCGTCTCCACCCCCCGAAAAGAAAAATCCCCCATGTTGCCGATGGGGGTGCTGACCACGAAGAGACGGCCCGGCGCGGTGCCGTCTCCCCCGCCGCCGGCCTGCGTCACAGTACCTTCCAGGGGAGCCGTTCGTACAGGCCGGCCGATTGGAACATGTGCCGCCGCCCCCACGTGAGATCGTGCAGCACGGCCTCGGGGCTCGACGCCTCGAGGTCGGTGCCCGCGAACAGCACTTCCTTGAGCCAGGCGCCCACGGCGGCGGTGAGCTCCGGCGTGTCGGCGATGACATCGTCGGTGGGGCGCCCGTTGAAGCTGAACCCGCCCATCGGCGGATGCTGGGCCATGAGATTCTGCCGCGCCTGCTCGGCGATGGCCGGCGCGCCCTCGCGGCCGTCGGCCACGAGCCGCTCCACCAGCCCCGCCGTGAGCTCGCGGTACGCCTGCAGCAAGGCCGGCGGCGCCTGCGTGGGCAGCGGCTCGAGCCCCGACCAGCGGCGAACCTGCGTGCCCTCCGCCTTGCCTTCGCGCGCGAACAACTTGGCCACGCGATCGACCGTCGTGCCGTGATGCGTGGTGGACAGGAAGGCGCGCTGCACCGCCCCGTTATTGAACACGAGGTAGTTCACCGTGTCCTCGGCCACGATCTCCATCATGCCGTCGAACGCCACGGCGTTGAGATACGGGAACAGCTCGGCGGGATCGGTCACCTTCATGCCGGGCGACCAGGGTTCGTCGGGGCGCGACTGCGACGTGAACATGCACGCGAGCTGCTGCTCGTCGGCTTCGTGGAAGCAGATGTCGCCGTATTCGGGTTCCGAGGGAATGCGCTCGAGGGCCGTGGCGATGCCCACGGCGCGCGCCGTGCGGGCGTCCTTGATCGTGGCGTTCACCACCTCGCCGCGCAGGAGATAGAACACCACGAACTCCTCGGGGAGCCACACCGCGACGTAGGCCGACACGCGCGCCGAACGGTCGCGCTTGGCGTCGGTGAGGAGATTGCGGACGTGGATGTACGCGAGGCGCGTGCGGGGAAGCAGCACGCGCGCATACGGGAAACGCAGTCCGGCAACAGTGGGCGGCATCCAGCGGGGCGAGAAGGCCGAGAACAGAAACGCCTGGAAGACCGACATCGGTCTTCCAGGCGAAACATGACGCGACCATGCAGCGGTCGCAATACGGCGGCGCTACGCCGCGTGCTGCTTGAGCTTGGATTCGATGTTGGCCCGCGGCACCGCGCCCACGATCTGATCCACCACCTTCCCATCCTTGAAGAACAGGAGCAGGGGAATGGACCGCACATTGTAGCGCGTGGCGGTCTTGATGTTGGTATCCACGTCGAGCTTGGCCACCCGCACCTTGCCCGCGTACTCCGTGGCCAACTGATCCAGCACCGGCGCGATCATCCGACAGGGGCCACACCAGGTGGCCCAGAAATCCACAATCGTCAACCCATCGTGCTTCTCCACTTCCTGCTCGAAGGTCGCGTCCGTCACCAGCGTCGTGTTCGACATCCCGATCTCCCCGGCGCGGGCCTGACCGGCCCGCCGCGCATCATTATGTTATAGCGCCCACGCCTTGTTGGAGCGCTCCCCATGTCCGCATCACCGCCACGCGGCACCCGCATCGCCCACATCGGGATCGCCGTGCACGCGCTCGACGCGATCCTTCCAATCTATCGCGATATCCTCGGCATGCCCGAGGTGCCGTTGGACGACGCCGACGGCGCCCGGATTGCCGGCGTCGCGGCCGGCGATTCGCTGGTGGAACTGCTCCAGGCCGAGTCGGCGGATTCGCCGATCGGGAAGTTCCTGGCCAAGCGCGGTCCGGGGATCCACCACATCTGCTTTGCCGTGGACGACCTGGAGGGCACGCTGGCCCGCTGCCGCGCCGCCGGCCTCCGCCTGATCGATGAAGTGCCCCGCGTGGGGGCCGAAGGCAAACGCATCGCCTTCCTGCATCCCGCTTCCACGGGCGGCGTTCTGGTGGAATTGAGCGAGCACTGAGCCGGGCCCCGGGTCAGCCCTTGGCGCAGAAGTCGGTGAGCGGCTGGATGTCCACGGCCTCGACGTACCAGCGCCCGTTCTTGCCGCGGACCGCCGTGAACGTGGTGGCGTGCGTCCGCTCCTTGCGCGTCACGTCCACGCTGAGCGCCCGCGTGTTGTCCATGCTCGGCGCGTCGCCCAGGATCTTGTACGAGTCGTGCTTGAGGTAGCAGAGCATGATCAGCTCACGCTGCTGCAACACATCCTGCGACATCTGGTCGCGGGCCGGACCATCGGGGGTGCCCCAGATGGCGCCCATGGCCTGCAGGTCCTCGGCCTTCACGGCAGCCATGAACTGGTTCACCGCGGCGTCGGGATTCAGGGCCCCGGTGTCGTTGCTCGGCACCAGCGGCGCGGGATTGCCGCGCATCGTCCCACCCGAACTGCACCCGGCAACGAGCGCCAAGCCGATGATTAACTTCCTCACGCGTGTCTCCTGGGTCTTGTGGCGAACCTAACGAGCCAACCCCATGCGTTCAACTGACGAGGCCGGCCGCGGCCGGTCACCGCAGCGCCTGTACATCAACATCGACCACGTGGCCACGCTGCGACAGGCGCGGCGCGGGGTCGAGCCCGATCCGTTCGCCGCCGCCCTCCTCTGCGAGGACGCCGGCGCCGACGGCATCACGGCGCACCTGCGCGAGGACCGGCGCCACATCCAGGACGGCGACATCGAGCGCCTGCGCGCCGGCATCCGCACGGTACTCAATCTCGAGATGGCGTGCACCGACGAGATGCTCGCCATCGCCGAGCGGCTGCGTCCGCACCAGGCCACGCTGGTGCCCGAGAAGCGCGAAGAAATCACAACGGAAGGCGGGCTCGACGTGAGCCGCGACGCCGATCGGCTGCGCGCCGGCATCGCGCGGCTCAACGCCGCGGGCATCCGCACCAGCCTGTTCGTGGATCCCGACCCCGAGGCCATGCGCCGGTCGCGCCAGCTGGGCGCCGCGGCCGTGGAGCTGCACACGGGCACCTACGCCAACCACCCCGGCAATCCGGCGCCCCTGCGCGCGCTGATCGCGGCCGCCGAACTGGGCGCCTCGCTCGGGCTCGCCGTGCATGCCGGCCACGGACTCACCGTGGCCAATGTGGGCCCGGTGGCGGGGATCCCTGCGGTGGAGGAACTCAACATCGGGCATTCCATCGTGAGCCGCGCCGTGTTCGTGGGGCTCGCCCACGCCGTACGCGAGATGCGTCAGGTGATGGACTCGGCGGGTCGGTCGTCCTAACTTCGTGACGCGCCAATCCGTGGAGTGGACATGACGTCGCCGGCCGGGTTCATCGACTTCTTCGTGCTGGAAGCGGGAGAGTACATCGAGCAACTCGATGGGCTCCTGCTCCAGGCGCCGTCCGGCGCCCCCGACGGCGACACGATGCAGCGCACGGGCCGCGCCCTGCGCGGCGCGGCCACGATGGCCAAGCTGCCGGCGTTCGCGGAACTGGCGGCGGCGGTGGAAGGGATCGGCCGGGCCACGCGCGACGGCGTGATCGACTGGAACCCGGCGCTCCGCGGCGCGATGATCGCCGCCATCGACGACCTCAAGATCCTCGTGCGCGCGGCCCGCGCCTGGGGCGACCCCGAAGCGCAGCGCGCCGCGGCGCGGGCCCGCGAGCTGTCCGCCTTCGCTCCTGCCGCGCGCCGCGTGACCGCCGCGATGGCGGCGCCGGCCGCGCCGGCGTATCTCGTGGGCGAGGCCAACAACATCGCCGCCGGCCTGGAACTGCTGGCCACCCGCCCCGACAATCGCGGCAGCGCCGAGATCGTGCTGGGCCGCGTGCGCGCGCTGCGCGGCGTGGCCGGCATCAAGGACCTGCCGCCGCTGGCCGATGTGGCCGAGGCCGCGGAGAACGCCGCCCGCCCGCTGGAGCTGGGCGAGCCGCGGCTGTCGCTGGAGCGCGTGGAGCTGCTGCGCGCCGCCGCGGCCCTGCTCCGCCGCATCGCCCTCGCCCTCCGCGACGGCCGCCCCACCAGCGCGCCGTCAGAGGAGTACGAGCGGTTCGTCACCGCCTCCGACGCCCTGGACAACACGGGTGAGGGAGCGCAGCAGATCGTCCCCATCGCGTCGCTGTTCTTCGAGGACGGGGGCCCGCAGGTCGTCACCCGCGCCACCAATCCGCCCACCACGCCGCAGCACCGCTTCCGGCTCGAGGCCGTGAGCCAGGCCGAGCATCTGTCGGGGCTGGTGAGCGCCGCCCGGGCCACCCCCGACCCCGTGGCCCGCGACCGTGCGCGCCGCGATCTGCGCCGCGCCCTGCGGTCCATCCGGCAGTCGGCGGAGAGCTTCGGCGACCAGCGCGTGGTGGATCTCATCACCTCGCACGCCAACGTGGCCGACACCGTGGACGACGCGTCGCTGGCCATGCTGGAGCGGATCGTGCAGACCATCGCCTATCCCGACGCCCCGGTCTCGGCGTCGGCGCCCACGCCGATCGTGCAGGCGCCGGCCATCCCGCGGCCCGCGGCGCCCACGCCGGTGCCGGCGGCGGCCCGCATTCCCACGCCCATCGCGCCCGCGCGCGCGATTCCCACGCCGGCGATGGCGGTGCCCGCGCTCGACGCCGCCACGTCACTGGACGAGGGCATCGCCACGCTCGACGCCTTCGCCGCGCAGCCGTTCGCCGAGCCGGCGCCGGTGGCTGACACCGTGGTGCCGATCGACGCGCTGGTCTATCGCGGCCGGGCCGCCGTGGAGCGGGCGCTGCAGTTGCGCGACGAGATTCGCCAATCAGGTAGCGCGCCCACCCCAGCGGCGATCGACGAGCTGTTCGATCTGCTCGATCTCGCCCTCGCGGAGTAGCGTGTGAAGCTCAGATGGAAGAGTGCGCTCGGCATCGCGCTGAGCGCGGGCGGGCTGTGGTGGGCGCTGCACGGCGTGCCCTGGCACGATGTGATCGACCGGCTGCGGCACGCGAGCGTTCCGTTGATCATCCTCTGCTCGGTGGCGGCCACGGGGATCTTCCCGCTGCGCGCCATCCGCTGGCAGATCATTCTCGACCCCGTGGTGCCCGATCTGCCCATCGCCCCGCTCTGGCGGTCGGTGGCGATCGGAGCGATGGCCAACAACGTGCTCCCCGCGCGAGCCGGCGAGTTGGCGCGCGCCTACGCGCTCACGCGCGAGCGGCCCGAGGTGTCGTTCTCCACGTCGTTCGCGTCGCTGGCCGTGGACCGGCTGTTCGACGGCGCGGCGGTGCTGCTGCTGATGGGCGCCGCGATGCTCGATCCGCACTTTCCCGGCATCGCCGATCTGGGCGGCCGATCGGTGGCCAGCGCCGGGATCGGCGTGGTGGGGATCACCCTGGCGGGCTTCCTCGCCCTGTACGTGCTGGCCAGCTATCCGCAGCGCATGATCCGGATCTACGAGGCGTTCGCGCGCCGCGTGGCCCCGGCCATCGAAGAGCGCGGACGGCGAATCCTGACGTCGTTCGCCAGCGGCCTGAGCGTGCTGCGCAGCCCGCGCCGGTTCCTGCTCGTGCTCTGGTGGGCGTTGCTCCACTGGCTGCTCAACGCCTTCGCGTTCTGGCTGGCGTTCAAGGCGGTGCACGTGGATGTGCCGCTCTCGGCGGCGCTCTTCGTGCAGGGCGTGATCGTGGTGTTCGTGTCGATCCCCTCCACGCCGGGGTTCGCGGGCGTGTTCGAGGCGGGCGCCAAGATGGGACTCAACGTCTACGGCATCGGCGCCACGGCGGCGGCCACGTGGGCGCTGCTGTTCCACGTGGTGTCGTACATCCCGATCACGCTCATGGGGGCGTGGTATCTGACCCGGGCCGGCATCACCTACGGCGAGATCCAGGCGGCCGCCGGCCGGGACGCCGCGCCCAACGGAACGCCCTGATGCCGGCCGCCCGCGCCGCCGCCCAGGCCAAGGTCAACCTGAGGCTCCGGGTACTCACGCAGGAGTCGTCGGGCTACCACCAGATCGAGACCGTCTTCCAGCGACTCGACCTGGCCGACGAGGTGACGATCCGCGTGGGTGCCGCGGGCCGGTCCATCGACTGCACCGGGGACACGATACCGGCTGCCGGGCTGGGCGCCCCCGAGCAGAACCTGGCGTATCGCGCCGCCGCGGCCTATCAGGCCGCCGCCGGCTGGCCCGACGGGTTCGCGATCGAGATCGTGAAGCGCATTCCGGTGGGCGGCGGGCTGGGCGGCGGCAGCGCCGACGCCGGCGCCGTGCTCCGCATGCTCGACGCGATGGCGCCGCGTCCGATGGGCGTGCGCGTGCTGGAACTGGCCGCGCGGCTTGGCGCGGACGTGGCGTTCATGGCCACCGAAACGCCGCTGGCCTTTGCCTGGGGGCGCGGCGAACGGATGCTGGGACTCACGCCGCTGCCGCGCCGGCGGGTGCAGCTGGTGGTGCCGGAGTTCGCGATCGGCACGGCCGACGCCTACCGGTGGCTGTCGGCATCGCGGCCGGCCTACGAGCCCACGGGGGCGCTGCTGCCGGCCGCGGCGCTCCTGTCCTGGGACGAGGTGGAGGCGGTGGCCGAGAACGATTTCGAGGCGGCGGTGATCCAGCACCACCCGCGGATCGGCGCGTATCGCCAGGCGCTGGCTCGCGCGGGGGCCAAGGTGGCCATGCTGGCGGGATCCGGCTCCACCGTGTTCGGGGTGTTCGCCGACGGGGCGCGCGGGGTGCTGGCGGCCGACGTCCCCGACGCGCGCCTGATGGAGACGCGGACGTCGATTCACGTTGTACCCGTCCGCCTGATCGAGTAGGTTTGCAGGGCTGTGCTGCCCCCTCGTCCAACGGCAGGACATCGGACTTTGGATCCGAGAATGGTGGTTCGAATCCACCGGGGGCAATGTCCGCAGCACCGCCCTCCGAAAAGTTGATTAACCCTTGACATCCTGGTAACTTACCAGGCTCGACATGGACGGACTCTCGGTACCTAGCCACGGGTTCAAGCTGCTCTCCGGAACGGCCAACCGGGCCCTGGCGGAAGAAATCGCCCGCCACACCGGGGCCGACCTCTGCCGGGTCACGCTGACGCGCTTTGCCGACGGCGAGATCTTCGTCCGCATCGACGAGAACGTGCGCGGCAACGACGTGTTCATCATCCAACCGACGAACCCGCCGGCCGAGAATATTCTCGAACTGCTGTTGCTCATCGACGCGGCCAAGCGCGCCAGTGCGGCGCGGGTGACCGTGGTGATGCCGTACTACGGGTATTCGCGGCAGGACCGCAAGGACCAGCCGCGGGTGGCGATCGGGGCCAAGCTCCTGGCCAACATGATCATGGCCGCGGGCGCGCACCGGGTGCTGGGGATCGATTTTCACCAGCATCAGTTGCAGGGCTTCTTCGACATTCCGGTGGACCATCTGTACGCGATGCCGGTGTTCACCGCGCATTACCGAAAGAAGGCGCTGCGGGACATCGTGGTCGTGGCCCCCGACGTGGGGTCGGCCAAGATGGCGCGGGGGTTCGCCAAGCGACTGAACGCGTCGCTGGCGATCATCGACAAGCGGCGCCCGGCGGCGAATGTGGCCGAAGTGGTGAACGTGGTGGGTGAGGTCGAGGGCAAGGATTGCATCCTGGCCGACGACATGATCGATACGGCGGGCACGGTGTCGGAAGCGGCGCGGGCGCTGAAGGATCTGGGCGCCACGTCGGTGTACGTCTGCGCCACGCACGCCCTGCTCTCGGGTCCGGCCCGCGAGCGACTGATGAATGCGCCGATCGAGGAGGTCGCGGTGACCGACACGATCGCGCTGCCGGAGGATCGGCGATTCGACAAGCTGGCCATTCTGTCGGTGGGCGAGCTGCTGTCGAAGGCCATCCGGTTCACGCACGCCGAGCAGAGCGTGAGCAGTCTGTTCGACTAGGGGGTTGCTGGACCAGTTGGGCCCCGGGAACGAACGGTAGGAGGGTAGGACGGTAGGAGCGAAGGACGGTAGACTGCGTCACGCGGTTATCGGTCCTACTCCCCTACCATCTACCGATCTACCGGCCCCATGGTAGGGAGGACGCAGCCTCCTGAGAGTATCACGGCGTGTCCCGGGTTCGCTGCAATCGTAGACCGCAATTCACAGGGTTCCATCCATGGCTACAGCATCGCTTTCCGCCACTCCACGCACCGGCGCCGGCAAGGGCGCGGCGCGCAAGCTTCGTCAGTCGGGCCAGGTGCCCGCCGTCATCTACGGGCACAGCCGCGCGCCGCAGGCGCTGGCGCTCAACACGCGCGACCTCCAGAAGCTGCTCGACCGCGTATCGTACGCCAGCACGGTGATCGAGTTGAACGTGGACGGCGCCACGTCGCGCACGCTGATCCGCGACATCCAGCGCCACCCGTTCAAGAAGGAGATTCTCCACATCGACTTCCAGGAACTGGTGGCCGGTGAGAAGGTCACGGTGAAGGTGCCGCTCGTGTTCGTCGGCGTGCCCGAGGGCGTGCGCACCGGCGGCGGCATTCTGGACCAGGTGATGCACGAGGTGTCGATCCACGTCGACCCGTCGCTGATCCCCAACCACGTCGACGTCGACGTGGCGGCGCTGGCGATCGGTCACGGCGTGCACGTGCGCGACCTCAAGCTTCCCGAAGGCATCGCGGTGCTGGATGAACAGGACGCCACGATCTGCGTGGTCACCGCGCCCAAGGCGGTGGTCGAGGAGACGGTGGTGGCCGCGGCGGCGGAAACGCCGGCCGAGCCCGAGCTCATCCGCAAGCCGAAGCCCGAGGAAGCGGAGGCTGAGAAGTAATTCTCGGCGCGTTCTTCCGGTTGCTTTTCGCGCGCGGCGCGTCTCCCGACGGCGATCCCATGAAGGTCATCGTCGGCCTCGGGAATCCGGGCAAGGAATACGCGCGCACACGCCACAACGTCGGCTGGTGGGTGGTTGACCACCTGGCCGACGTTTGGCGTTTTGATGGGTGGAAGAAAGACGGACAGGCGTTGGTGTCCAACGGCACGCTGCGCGGCACGCGGGTGCGGCTGGTCAAGCCGCTCACGTACATGAATCTGAGCGGCGCCGTGCTCGCGCCGTACCGGCGGCGGCTGACCTGGGCGGCCAAGTCCGATCTGCTGGCGATCGTGGACGACGTGGCGATTCCGGTGGGGACGTTCCGGCTGCGGGCCAAGGGCTCGGCTGGCGGGCACAACGGGCTCAAGAGCATCCAGGCGGCGCTCGACTCGATGGACTACGCGAGGCTGCGCGTGGGGATCCGGCCCGAGGATGAACGCCGGATGCAGGGCGATCTGGCCGATTTCGTGCTCGACGAGTTCGGCAGGCTGGATGCGGCGGCGGTGGAGGATTTGCTGCCGCGGATGACGGAGGCGGTGGAGGTGTGGGTAAACGAGGGGGCGGAGGCGGCGATGACGCGATTCAATGGGGACGGCGCGAAGGCGGGCGGCGAGTAGGCGCGTGCACACGACGCAGGGCTGGCCACCACGATCGGCGGCGGCGCCCTCGGCGGCGCGACGGTTCTCCCGCATCGATTAGCTTTCCGTCGCCTTCGCGCTCGATCGTTCCATTCCCGTCCATTCCCCGCGTACATGCTCAAGCTCGGCATCGTCGGCCTTCCCAACGTCGGCAAGTCCACCCTCTTCAACGCCCTCACCGCCGCCAAGGCCGACGCCGCGAACTACCCGTTCTGCACCGTCGAGCCCAACGTCGGCATGGTGGAAGTGCCCGACCCGCGCCTCGACACGCTGGCCGCCATCGTGCAGCCCAAGCGCACGGTTCCCGCGGTGGTGCAGTTCGTGGACATCGCCGGGCTCGTGAAGGGCGCGGCCGACGGCGAAGGGCTGGGCAACAAATTCCTCTCGAACATCCGCGAGACCGACGCGATCATCCACGTGGTGCGCTGCTTCGACGACCCCGACGTCACCCACGTGATGAGCGGCGTAGACCCGGTGCGCGACCGCGAAGTCATCGAGTTCGAACTCGCCCTGGCCGATCTGGGCGTGGTGGAGAAGCGCCTCGACAAGACCCAGCGCGCGGCCCGCACCGGCGACGCCGAGGCCAAGGCCGAGCTGCCCACGCTCGAGCGTGCGCACGCGTTCCTCAAGGAAGGCCGCGCGCTCTGGCACGCCGGCCTCACGCCCGAGCAGCTGGCCGTGCTGCAGCCGCTCACGCTGCTCACCACCAAGCCCGTGCTCTACGCCGCCAACGTGACCGACGCCGAACTCGCCGGCCACGAGGGGCCCTACCTGCGCGCGCTGCGCGACGCCGTGAAGGCCAGCGGAGAGCACGCCGAGATCGTGCCGTTCTCGGCCAAGATCGAAGCCGAGCTGGCCGAGCTGCCGGGCGAGGAGCGCGCCGAGTTCCTGGCGTCGCTCGGCATCGACTCGGCGGGCCTCGACCGGCTCATCCGCGCCGGCTACCACCTGCTGGGCCTGCAGACCTACTTCACGGCCGGCGAGCCGGAGGTGCGCGCCTGGACCATCCATCGCGGCGACACGGCGCCGGTGGCGGCCGGCGTGATCCACACCGACTTCGAGCGCGGCTTCATCCGCGCCGAGACCGTGAGCTACGTGGATTTCGTGGCGCACGGCGGGTGGAAGGGGGCGCGCGAGAAGGGCGTCGTCCGATCGGAGGGCAAGGAGTACGTGGTCCAGGACGGCGATGTGCTGCTGTTCCGGTTCAACGTGTAGCCTGCGGCAGCGGCGGCGGCGAACGCGCTGCCCGCCCCTTACTCTCGCGGCGGCAACCAGTTAGCTTTTGTATTCCAGCCGTCCGGCCATCGACGGCACACGACATACACTCTCCCCCCGTTCCGGCAACCAGCGGGGGGCGGCTTCACGGACCAAAGGGAGGATTGCCCCGACATGACTCGCCCATATGAGGCGGTCTATGTCTTCGACTCGACGCTCGAAGACACCGCCATCAACGAAAAACTCGCCCGCTTCCACGAGCTCCTCGGCAACCCCGCGGATCTCGTCTCCGATCATTGGGGCCGACGTCAGCTCGCGTACCAGATCGGCCGCAAGGACACCGGGTACTACGTGGTCACGCGGTTCAGCGCCGATCCCGTGGTGCTCCCCGAGTACGAGCGCGCGCTCCGGCTGGACGACGGCGTGGTGCGCTACCTGCTGTCGTTGCACGAGCACGACACGGGCGCCCCGCCGATGAGCGAGGAAGAGATTGCCGCCGCGACCCGCCGGCATGACGACGACGACGACGAGGATTAACCCATGCGCCGCCAACACAAGACCTGTCCGTTCTGCGAAGGCCGCGTGCGGTTCGTCGACTACAAGGACGACCGGACGCTGGGCCGTTTCATCACCGATCACGGGAAGATTCTTCCCAGCCGCCTGAGCGGCACGTGCGCGCGGCATCAACGCCAGCTCGCCACGGCGATCAAGCGGGCGCGCTATCTGGCGCTGATCCCGTACATCCGCGGCGCCCAGGGCTAGCATGACCGTACCCGTCGCTCCGGCGCCGGCAGAGCGGGGATGGGGCAAACTCATCCTCGCGATCGCGGCGTTTCTCATCGTCCCCACGATTCCGCAGTTCCAGGCGCTGCTGCCCGTTCAGCACACGTTGCTGCTGATCGTGCCGGCGCTGGCGGCGTGCTGTCTGGTGGGGTGGTGGGCGGGGGGACGGCTCACGCTCGCGCTCGTCTGGGTGGCGGCGGCGGTGTATCTGGTGCTGCAGAAGCCGGACGCGCCGTCGGTATTCTTCAATCTCCAGCGCGGATGGAGCCTGCTCCTGGCGGGCGCGTTCGGGCTGGTGTGCCTGTTCGGCGTGCGGCGTCCGCTGTTCGTGCGGGCGCTGGTGGCGCTGTCGATCGCGCTGCTGCTGGCCGTGGTGATGAGCGCGCTGGGGCCGGTGACGGCCGCCGAGGTGCACACCGCGGTCCAGACCGAGCTGGCGCAGCGCAACACCCAGACGATGAACACGTTCAACACGTTCATCGGCCAGCATCCGGACGACTGGAACAATCTGGTGAAGCGGATCCCGCAGCTGGGCCAGATGCCGGCGGAAACGCAGACCATGCTCACCGCGCTGGCCAAGGCGGGCGTGGGACTGTATCCGTCGCTGCTGGTGCTCGAGTCGCTCGTGGCGCTGGCCCTGGCATGGTCCACGTATCATCGCCTGGGGCGGGCCCGGCTGGGGCCGCCGCTCGCGCCGCTGCGCGACTTCCGGTTCAACGATCAGCTCGTCTGGGGCCTGATCGTGGGCCTGACGATCGTCTTCCTGCCGACGCTGTCGGCGTTCGCTGTCTTCGGTCAGAACCTTCTCGTGCTGTTTGGCGCCCTGTACGCCGTGCGCGGACTCGGCGTGCTGAGTTGGTTCCTGGCCCCCGGCGCGCTGGCCGTGATGGCCATCGTCGGGTTCGTGATGCTCTGGGCGCCGGTGCTCAACGCGGTCGCCGTGCTGGGTTTCATGCTGCTCGCTCTCGCTGCGTTCGGCCTTGGCCTGGGTGACACCTGGGCTGACTGGCGGAATCGCGCTCGCCCCACTTCGTAACGCATTCGGGTACTTCCATGGAAATCATTCTTCGACAGGCCATCGAGAACCTCGGCGCGCCGGGGGACGTGGTCACGGTACGGGCGGGATACGCCCGCAACTATCTGCTTCCGCACGGGCTCGCCTACGAGGCGACGCCGGGCAACCTCAAGCGCATCGCGCAGGAGCGGTCGCGCCTCGAGGCAGCCGAGAACGATCGCCGCGCCGCCGCGCAGGACATCGCCACCAAGATGGAACAGGTGTCGCTCACGTTCTCGGCGCGGGTGGGCGAGGAGGGCAAGCTGTTCGGCTCGGTGACCACCGCCGACATCCAGCAGCAGCTCGAGGCGCAGGGGTTGATCGTGGAGAAGCGGCAGATCGACCTGCACGAGCCGATCAAGGCGCTGGGCGTGTACAAGATCCCGATCCGGCTGCACGCCGACGTCCGGCCCGAGATCCGGGTCTGGGTGATCAAGCAGTAGCACGCGGGCGGCGCGGCACGCGTCGCTCGATCCAGCACCGGCGCACGGGGCCGGCCGTGTACAGCGGCCGGCCCCGTGCGTCGCTCAGCCTCCCGCCGCCCCCCGAGGGGCGTTAATCTACGAATCGCCATGCCTTCCGCTTCCGTTTCCCATCTCGTGCAGTGCGCCGCGCAGGCCTGTCTCGACCACAAGGCCGAGAAGGTCGTGATCCTGGATCTCGAAGGCGTGTCCGACATGACGGATTATTTCATCGTCGCCAGCGGCACGTCCGACACCCACGTGCGCGCACTGGGCGAGCGCGTGATGGAGGCGCTGCGCGCCGAGGGGGCGCACGCCCACCACATCGAGGGGCTGCCGCAGGGGCGCTGGGTGCTGCTGGACTACGTGGACTTCGTGGTGCACCTGTTCCACCCCGCGCTGCGCGAGTACTACCAGCTCGAGCGGTTGTGGGGCGACGCGCGGGTCGTGCCGGTGGACGCCCAAGGGGCGCGTGCGTGATCCGTCGGGCGGCCGGGGTGGTCCTGCTCGGGCTGCTCGCGGCCGTGGCGCGGCCGGCCCACGCGCAGGACTACTTCGGCCAGAACCAGGTGGCGTACACCCACTTCGACTGGCACCTGCTCGAGACCGAGCACTTCCTGATCTACTACTACCCCGCCGAACGCGAGGCGACGATGGACGCCGCCCGCATGGCCGAGCGCGCCTACGCGCGGCTGTCGCGCATCCTCGACCATAAGTTCATCGAGAAGCAGCCGATCATCCTGTTCGCGTCGCGCACCGACTTCGGCGAGAACAACGTGACCGGCGACCTGGGGGAAGCCACGGGCGGCGTGACCGAGGCGCTGCGGCACCGGATGATGCTCAACTTCACCGGCGACTACCGCAGCTTCGAGCACGTGCTCACGCACGAGATGGTCCACGCCTTCCAGTACGACGTGTTCGCGCGCGGGCACGCCGGCGCCGGCCTCCAGGCCCTGGCCTCGGTGAATCCGCCGCTCTGGTTCGCCGAGGGGATGGCCGAGTACCTGTCGCTGGGGCCCACGACGGCGCTCACCGACACGTGGATGCGCGACGCGGCGCTCAATGGCAACATCCCGACGATCAAGGAGATGACCGACGATCCGGACAAGTACTTCCCGTATCGGTACGGCCATTCGCTGTGGGCGTACATCGGCGCCCGGTGGGGAGACGACGCGATCGGACAGATCCTGCGCGCCACGCCGAGCCTGGGCGTGGAGAAGGCCATCCGGCGCGAGACCGGCCTGTCGCTCGACGCGTTGGGCGACGAGTGGAAGGAGTACCTGCAGAACCGCTACCTGCCGGCCGTGGCCACGCTGTCGCGCGCCCACGACGTGGCCAAGCCGCTGCTCAACCCGCAGCAGTCGGGCGGCGACATCTTCCTCGCCCCCACCCTGTCGCCCGACGGCAAGTACATCGCGTTCTTCGCCAACGGCAATCCGCTCCGCGGGCAGGTGTTCATCGATCTGTGGCTCGCCGATGCCGTCACGGGCAAGCGCATCGCGCGCCTCGTGAAGAGCACCACCGATCCGAACTACGAGGAACTGCGCGTGCTCTACTCGCAGACCAGCTTCTCCCCGCACGGGCGGCGGCTCGCCTTCACCGCGCAGTACGCGGGACGCGACGTGCTGAACGTGCTCGACGTGGCCACCCGCCGCCGCCTGGCGCGGTTCGACCACCTGCCCTACGAGAGCATCACCAATCCCACCTGGTCGCCCGACGGCAAGCGGATCGCCTTCAGCGGCAATCACGGCGGCATCACCGACCTCTGCGTGATCGACGCCGACGGGCAGCACCTGCGGCAACTCACGTCGGACCGGTACGCCGACCTGCAGCCCGACTGGTCGCCCGATGGACGCACGATCGCGTTCGTCACCGATCGCGGCCCCACGGCGAGCTTCGCCCTGTTGCACTTTCCGCGGTGGCGGATCGCGCTCTACGACGTGGCGTCGGGCGCGATCACGGTGCTGCCGGGCCAGGCCGGCCTGAACCTCAATCCGCAGTGGTCGCCCGACGGCACGTCGTTGGCGTACATCTCCGATCGGGCCGGCACGGCCAACGTCTTCCTGTACGATCTGACCACGCGCGAGCACTACCAGCTCACCAATCTCGTGGGCGCCGTATCGGGCATCACCGAGTACAGCCCGGCCATCACCTGGGCGCGCGACGCGGACCGGCTGGCATTCACGTACTACGAGGACGGCAAGTACGCGGTGTGGTCGATCGACCACCCGCGGGCGCTGGCCAGGACGCCGTACCGGCAGCCCGCGGTGGTCGCCCTGGCGGCGCCGCCGCCACCGGCGCGGCGCGACTCCACGTCGCTGCGCCAGCGCGGCGACTCGGTGCCGATCACTGTGGCCGCGATGCTCGACAGCATGTCGCTGGGCCTACCCGACACGACGCGGTTCCGCGAGGCGCCGTACCGCGTGCACTTCCAGCCCGACTATGTGGCCCGCCCCAGCATCGGCTACGCGCCCGACAACTACGGCCGCAATCTGTTTGGCGGCACGACGGTGGTGCTGAGCGACATGCTCGGCGATCACCGGATCGGCCTCTCGGCCGAGATCAACGGGCGGATCAGCGAGTCGCGGGTGTATCTCGGCTTCACCAACCTGGCGCACCGCTGGCAGTACACCACGGGGTTCGCGCAGTCGCCGTTCTATTTCCTCACCGGCGACTCGATCACCACCACCGGCGGCGGCACCGCGGCCGTCGAGCATCAGGAGATCACCACGTACGTGGCGCGGCAGGTGTTCGCGCAGACGGCGTATCCGTTCAACCGCTTCTCCCGGCTCGAGTTGGGCGGCGGGTTCAACAACATCGACCGCGAACGCTGGTTCATCAGCCGCTCGCTGAGCAACGGCGTGTCGGTGTCGCCGTTCCAGTTCGACAGCACGCGCCGCGACCACAGTCTCGACTACGTGGACGCGCAGATGGCGTACGTGTTCGACAACTCGCTGTACACGGTCACCGGACCGATCGCCGGCCAGCGCTACCGCCTGCAGGTGACGCCCGTGGTGGGCGCCTACAACTGGGTGGAGTACCTCGGCGACTATCGCCGCTACGACCCGATCATCTTCGATTACCTCACGCTGGCCACGCGGCTGTACGGCAACCTGGCCGTGGGGCGCGACGAGGGCGCGTTTCCCAAGTACATCGCGCGCCCCGATTTCGTGCGCGGCTACGACCGCAACAACGCGTTCTACGCCAGCTGCCCCGTGGTGGGCGCCAATCCGTCCAACTGCAGCGCCGTGCAGCTCCTGGGCAGCCGCGTGCTCGTGGCCAACGCCGAACTGCGCTTTCCGCTCGTCCGCAAGCTCGAACTCGGCTTCCTGCCGTTCTCGCTGCCGCCGCTGGACGGCCTCGTGTTCTACGACGAGGGGTTGGCCTGGTCCAGCGGCCAGACGGTGTACGGATCGCGTCCGATCGATTACGATCTCACACGCCAGCGGTATCCGCTGCGGAGCTACGGCGTGGGGCTGCGGCTCAACCTGTTCAACTACGCGCTCGTGCGCTGGGACTACGCCATTCCGCTGGACCAACCCGGGCATCGCGGATTCTGGACCTGGTCGCTATGGCCAAGCTTCTGATGCGGCGCGCGCTCATCCTCTGCGCGGCCGCGCTCGCGGCCTGCGGCGGCGAGCCCAAGGGCCTCGTCCCGGTCACGGGCAGTGGGACCGCGGCGCCCAGCGGCACCGACGCCCTCGTGCTGCGCGTGCCGCTGGGCGGGGGCACGGCCCGCGTGTTCGCGTATCCGAAGCTCGACTCCGCCGTGTGGACGTCGTCGGGCGCCACGCCCGCCATCGATCGCGTGCTCGCGTTCGACGACGATGCCGGCGCGCTCGCGTTCTCCGACTCGCGCGCCGAGCCCGGCCGCATCGACTTCCGCCTGGGCCGCGCCGAGCGCCTCACCACCACGCCGGTGTTCGACGCGCAATCGATGGACGGCGCCGCGATCTTCGCCCTGGACGACAAGGGCGACGTGACCCGGTTCACCGAATCCGCGAACTGGACGTACAAGCCCCCGCGTCCGGCGCGGGCCGTGTTCCCGCAGCGCGACGGCACGCTGCTCGTGGTGGCGGGCCGCGATGCCGGCGCCGTGGTGTGGAAGCTGTTCCCGCCCGACGCCAAGATCATCGACTCGGCCAGCTTCCCCACCGTGTGGCGCCCGCTCCCCACGCAGGTGGGCGACCGTCTGTATCTCGTGGTGGATTCCGGACTCGTCGTCCTGTCCACGCGGACGCTCGACTGGGGCCGGCACCTCGTCTTCTCCTCGCGCATCGCGGCGGCGGTGTCGTCGCCCAGCGGCGACCGCGTGTTCGTGATCAACGAGTCGAGCCGCGTGCTGAGCGTGGTCGATCGCTACCGCGACGAGATCACCAAGCGCATCACGCTCCCCGGCCAGCCGCTCGACCTGCGGGTGGACCCTCTGGGCCGCTACGTGCTGGCGCGCGCCGCCGGCCATGACTCGGCGTGGGTCATCGCCGTGGGCACGGAACGGGCCATCGGCGCCGTGGCCACCGCGTGGCGCACCGACCTGCCCTTCGTGGCGCCCGACGGCGCCATCGGGCTCGCCCAGGGCAAGGACGTCGCGTTCGTGGACGGGGAAACGCTGCGCCCCGTGATGCGGGTGAGCGGCGGCGCGAACGACTTCTGGTACGCGTTCCAGTGGAACGGTTTCCGCCCGCGTCTCTCGTCGCTCGACCAACCGGTGAGCTTCAACCTCGGCCCCGCCGACAGCGCCCGCACCGCCGCCGACGCCGCGGCCGCCGACGCCGCGGCCAAAGCCGCGCTACGCGCCGCGGGCACCGGCGAACAGCCCGGCGGCGCCGCGGCGCGCCACGATTCGGCGTCCGCACCGGTACGCGCGACCCCGCGCGCAGCGGCGGAATTCGTCGTGTCGTTTGCCGCGCTGCTCTCCGAGGGCCGGGCCAGCGACCTCGCGGCGCAGATCCAGGTGGACGGCGCCACGGCACGCGTGGTCATGTCGGTGCGCGACGGCACGCCGATCTACCGCGTGGTGCTCGGGCCGTACGCCACCCGCGACGAGGCCGAGCGGGTGGGCCGCGCGGCGCGCCACGCCTACTGGGTGTACGAGGCGACGCCATGATCGAGCACTCGGCGATCCCCCGGCGATCGCGCTTGCGCCAATGGGCGCCGGCGGCGTTCGGCCCGGTGCTCGCGGCCGGCCTCGTCGCGCTCGGGCTGTGGCTTGCCTATCGGCCGCTGGCGCGCGGCCCCCGGTCGGCGGTTCCGCGGCCGGCGCCGGCCTCGGTTGCCGGCCCCCAACTCCTGGCCGGCCCGCGCGGCATCGGGGTGGCCGCCGCGGCGCGCGACTCGGCGCCCCCGGCGCCGTACGCCGTCGATCTGGCGGCTGCGAATACGGCCGCCGGTGCTATCTTATGGCTGCGTCAAATGGGACCGAACGCGCCTGCCGGCACGTTCGCCCACATCCCACGGGGCGCCACCAGCGAGTATCGCGTGCTGGCGGGCGCCTTTCCAGACTCCGCGGAGGCCGCGGCGCTGCTCGGCAGCCTGCGGTCCCACGGCCAACTCAGTGAAACACGCGGAACGGTGGCTCTCGTCCCGCTGGCCTATCTGATCGAGCGGGACGTTGCGGCCGGTGCCGCGGCGGCGCGGGTGGCCGCCTATGTCGCGCGCGGATTGCCGGTGTATGCGCTGCGCCAGGCCAACGGCCGGGTGCGGGTATTCGCCGGCGCCTTCGCGTCGGCACGGGAGGCCGAGCTCCTGGGTGCGACGCTGCGGCAGGCCCGCGTGCGTGCATCGCTCGTCCAACGAACGGGGAGAACTTTCTAGTGCGGTTGACCAAACTCGAGTTGCACGGCTTCAAGTCGTTCGCCGATTCCACGACGCTGACCTTCGATCAGGGGGTCACCGCCATCGTCGGGCCGAACGGCTGCGGCAAGTCCAACGTCTCGGACGCCGTGCGCTGGGTGCTGGGCGAACAACGGGCGCGCCTGCTGCGCGGCGCGAAGATGGAAGAGGTGATCTTCCAGGGCTCGTCGGCGCGCCGCGCCGTGAATGTGGCCGAGGTCTCGCTGCATTTCGACAACACCGATGGCGGGTTGCCCGTGGCATTCCGCGAGGTGGTCATCACGCGCCGGCTGTCGCGGTCGGGCGAGAGCGATTATCTGCTCAACGGCGCGCCCTGCCGCCTGCGCGACATCCACGATCTGCTGCGCGGCACGGGCCTGGGCGCCGACACCGGCGTGGTGATCGAGAGCAAGATGATCGACGCGCTGCTGTCCGATCGTCCCGACGACAGGCGCGAGCTGTTCGAGGAGGCGGCGGGCGTGGGGCTGTACCGCGACCGCCGCCGGACCACCGAGCGGCGCCTGGAGGAGACGACGGTCGATCTCCAGCGGCTGGACGACCTCATCGCCGAGGTCACCACGCAGGTGCGCTCGCTGGCCCGACAGCGCCGTCGCGCCGAGCGGTACGCCGAGCTGAGCGCCCGCCGGTTCACGGTCGAGATCGCCCTCGCGGCGCGCGAGATGGCCGCCTGGCACGACGAACTGGGCCGTCTCGGGGCGCGCGTGGCCGAACTCCGCGACCAACTCCCCGACGCCGAAGCACGCGCCGCCGCCGCCGAACAGGCGCGCGACGCCGCGCACGGCGCCCGCGCCACCGCCGAGGCGCAGCGCAACGAGCTGTCGCGCCTGGTCACCGAGCAGCGCGAACGCGCGCAGCACATCCGCGGCGAGATGGCGGTGGCCGAAGAGCGCCAGCGCAACGCGCAGCTGCGCCGCGAGCGCGCCGAATCCGAAGCGTCGCACGGGCAACTCACCCGCGCCCGCCTCACCGAGGAGCGCGACCGCGCCGCCGTGGAGCGCGCCGAGCTCGATTCGGCGCTCGGCGCCCTGGAGACCGAGCTCGCCGAGCGCCAGCGCCGCGAGGACGCCAGCCGCGAGGCCGTGGGCGCCGCCCGCGCCGCCGCCGAGACGGCCGAACGCGCGCTGCGCGACGTGCAGGACCGCGTGCGCCGCCTCGAGATCGACCGCGAGCGCGCCCAGCGCGAACTGGACGAGACCACGCAGCGGAGCGCCGTGCTCGACGGGGAGCGCGCGGCGCTCACCGATGCGTTCGGCCTCGCGCAGCGCGACCTCGAAGCCGCCACGGCGGCCCTCGACGCGGCCCGCGCCCAGTCCACGGCGGCCAACGACGCGCTGGAGCAGGCGCGCCAGCACGACCGCGAGACGCGGGAGCGCGACGCCGAAGCCCGCGCCGCGCTCACCCGCGTGGAGCAGTCGTTCACGGCGCTCCAGGGCAAGGTGCACGCGCTCGAAGGGCTGGAACGCGAGCGCGTGGGGCTCGCTCCCGCCGCCGCGCGCCTGCTCAAGGAGCGCGACCAGTTCGGCGCCGGCGCCGTGCTCGGTCCGCTCAGCGACTTCCTGTCGGCCGACCAGGCGTCGGCCATGCTCATCGAGCGGTTCCTGGGCGCCACGGTGCACGCGGTGCTGGTGCGCGATCGCCAGGCGGCCGAAGCGGTGCGCCGTTGGCACCAGCAGGCCAACCCGGGGCCGCTGCTCCTGCTGCCGGTGGACGCGACGCCGGGCAGCGCCGGCGAGCCCACGCTCGACGACGCGCTCGCCACGGGCGTCGAGGCCGCCACGCCCGCGCAGGCGTGGGTGCGGTCGCTGTTGGGCCGGGTGCGGAGCGAATCCGAAGGCACGGCGTTCGTGGATGGACGCGGAGCGGTGTGGCTGCCCGGCGCGACGGGTGGACCGGGCCCCCTGCGCCGCCGGGCCGAGCTGTTCGCGCTCCGCGCCGAACTGGCGGCCAGCGAGGAGGCGCGCCGCGCCGCCGCCGCCGCCGTGGAGACCACGCACGGCGCGCTGCAGATGGCGGAGCGGCGCGTGACCGAGACCGCCAACGCCGCGGCGCTCGGCCTGCAGCAGGTAGGCAAGGCCGCCGAGCGCCACGCCGATTCCAGCCGCGTCGTGCAGCGCACCGAGCGCGACCTGCAGGATTCGGCCGAGCTGGCCGGACGGCTCGTCCGCCGCTGCGACGAACTGCGGGCCACGATCGCGGCGTTCGACACCGAGACCGCCGGCCTGCGCACCGGCCTCGCCGAGCGCGACGCCGACATCATCCAGGCCCGCGCCGCGCTGGCCGAGTCGGAAGCGGAACAGGAACGCGCCCGCGAGCAGCGCACCGCGTGGCAGGTGGAACAGGCCCAGGTGCAGGCGCGCGCCCAGGTGGCCGCCGACCGCGAGCAGCGGCTGAGCGAGGAATTGCGCTCGGCGTCGGAGCGGCTGGAGTCGCTGAGCGCCGAGCTGGGCGGGCTGTCCGACAGCGACGCCGCGCTGGCCGAGCAGATGGCGGCATGGCGCGCCGATCTCGACGCCCGCCTCGCCGCGCTGCACGACGGCGAGCAGCGACTGGGGGCGGCCGAGCAGGGCGTGGCCGCCACCGATACCGCGCTCACGGCGGCCGAGCACGCGCTCGACCGCGCCCGCCACGACGGCAGCGCGATGGCCGATGAGCTGCACCACGCCGAACTGCGGTTCGCCGAGCTGTCGGGCCGCCGGGCCGCGATCCGCGAGCGGCTGGAGACCGAGTGGCGCAAGCCGCTGGACGAGATGATCGCCGGCGCCGAGCCGCTGGACATGGACGATCCCACGCTGCGCGCCGAGGCCGACGACCTGCGCCAGCAGTTGGAGCAGCTGGGCCCCGTGAACGCGCTGGCCATCGAGGAGCACGACGAGACCGTGCACCGGCTGGAGTTCCTCACCACGCAGCGCGCCGATCTCAACGAGGCCAAGAATTCGCTGGCCCAGGCCATTCGCGAGATCGATCTCACGGCGCGCGACATGTTCCTGCAGACGTTCGTGCAGGTGCGCGAGAACTTCCGCCAGATCTTCATGACGCTGTTCGGCGGCGGCGAATGCGACCTGCGGCTGGAGAATCCCGAGGCCCCGCTGGATTGCGACATCGAGATCCACGCGTCGCCGCGCGGCAAGCGCACCCAGCGCATCCACCTGCTGTCCAGCGGCGAGCGGGCCCTGGTGGCGCTGTCGCTGCTGTTCGGCATCTTCCTCACCAAGCCCAGTCCGTTCTGCCTGCTCGACGAGGTGGACGCGCCGCTCGACGACGCCAACATCGGCCGGTTCGTGCGCATGCTCACCGAGTTCAAGCAGAAGACGCAATTCATCGTGATCACGCACAACCCGCGCACCACCACCGAAGCGGCCGACGCCGTATACGGCGTGACGATGCAGGAGCCGGGCGTCTCGTCGCTGGTGAGCGTGCGCATGAAAGGCGCCCCGGTGGACGAACGGCCGATGGCGGAAGCCGCGGAGACCGCCGCCACGGCATGACGCGCTCCGCCGTCCTGCGCGGGGTGGCGCTCACCGCCGCCCTCGCTCTGCTTCCGCGCGCGCGCGCCGCCGCGCAGTTGGCCACGCTGCCGCTGCCCGGCGGCGACAGCATTTCCGCGGCCCCGTACCTGGCCGCCCACACCGTGGGGGCCACCGACTCGCTGCGCCCGATCACGCTGCAGTTGGACATCGCCAACACGCCGGACTTCGCCAACCCGCTCTACTCGGCCACGCGCACCGGCGACACGGCCAGCTTCTTCCTGCCGCGGCTGCTGCCCGAGCACGCCACCGTGTACTTCCGGCTGCGCGGCATCTCCGCCAACGGCCGCCAGTTCTCCGAGGAGATCAGCCAGGCCAAACACGTGCAGGGGTGGCTCGGCCTGCTGTCGCCCAACGGCTTCAACAACGTGTCGGTGGGCACCACCCGCCCCACGTTCGTCTGGCACAGCAGCCGGATCACGTCGCCCCCGGGACCGTGGCTCTACGACCTGAGCGTGGTGAACGCCAAAACCAACGTCGTCGAGTTCCTCACGCAGTTCCTGCGCGACACCACGTACACCGTGCCCATCGACCTCCAGGCGCAGACCCCGTACCGGTGGTTCGTGGTCGCCCGCGCGGCCAGCGGCGCCGCCACCGACACGTCGGTCGCCGCGAGCAACGCCACGTTCGTCATCCTCGGCACGGCCCGCACCACCGTGCTGTATCAGAATTTTCCGAACCCGTTCCCCAACGCCAACTCGGCCGTCACCTGCTTCTGGTTCGATCTCGCGACGTCGGACGTGGTGCACGTGGACATCTACAATCTGCGCGGCGATCCGGTGAAGACGATCGTGCCCGGCCCCAATCAGGGCAGCTCGATGGCGGCCGGCGAATACGGGCGTAACCTCGATCAGGGCCAGAGCGGGTGCGACCCACGGTTCGAATGGGACGGCACCGACGCCACCGGCCGCACCGTGCCGCCGGGCGTCTATTTTGTCCGGCTCCGTACGCAGGACGTGGATCAGGTCAAGAAGATCCTGTTCGTCGGGCGCTGATGCGGCTCACCACGCTGGGCACGGGAACGATCGCCCTCTCCCCCGGGCGGTCCTGCGCCGGATACCTGGTGGAGCACGCCGAGGTGCGGCTGCTGCTGGACTGCGGGAGCGGCGTCACCCGGCGGCTGGCCGAGCTGGCCCTGCCCTGGCCGGCCATCACCCACGTGGCGCTCACCCACTTCCACATCGATCACCACGGCGACCTGCCGACGCTGATCTTCGCGTGGAAGTACGGCCTCCTGCCTCCGCGGAGCGCCCCGCTGGACCTGGTCGGACCCGTGGGCACGGCCGACCTCATGCAGCGCCTGGCGGCGGCCCACGGAACCTGGGTCCTGGAGCCAGGATTCCCTCTGCGTGTGGTGGAAATCGCTCCCGGAGCCCCCCTGGCGCTGGCCGGAGGGGTGGCGCTGGAAGCGCTCAAGGTTCCCCATACGGCGGAGAGTGTGGCATATTCCGTCACGGCCGGCGCGCACCGGCTCGTCTACACGGGGGACACCGGGTTCGATCCGGCGCTCGCGGCGTGGGCGCGAGGGTGCGATCTGTTGCTGTGCGAGTGCTCGCTCCCCGAGGCCATGGCCATCCCGGAGCATCTGACGCCGGAACGGTGCGGCGAGCTCGCGGAATTGGCGTCGCCCCGGCGGCTGGTGCTCACGCACTTCTATCCGCCGGTGGAAACCGTTGACATCTCGGCCGCGGTCGCGGCGCGATACAGGGGTCCGCTGGTGGTCGCTCGCGACGGCTGGCAGACCGACATCTAGGGGAATCGACATGCTGGTGGTGATGCAGCACGGCGCGACGTCCGAGCAGGTGGAACGCGTCGTCCATGTGATCGAGGAGATGGGATACCAGGCGCGCTCCATGCCGGGCGAGCAGCGCACCGCCGTCGGCCTGGTGGGCAACGACGGACGCGTGGACTCGTCGCGCATCGAGGCGATGCCCGGCGTGGCCGAGGTCATCCACGTCTCCAAGCCGTACAAGCAGGTGTCGCGCGAGTGGCAGCCGCAGAATACGGTGGTCACGATCGCGCCGGGCGTGTCGTTCGGCGGGCGCGACGTGGCGATCATCGCCGGCCCCTGCTCGGTGGAGAACGAGCATCAGATCGTGACCGCGGCGCGAGCCGTGCGCGCGGCCGGCGCCTCGGCGCTGCGCGGCGGCGCGTTCAAACCGCGCAGCTCGCCGTACGCGTTCCAGGGACTGGGCAAGAAGGGCCTCGAGATGCTGGCCCTGGCCAAGCGCGAGACTGGACTGCCCATCGTCACCGAAGCCCTGGACGAGGAGGGCGCGCACCTCGTGGCCCAGTACGCCGACTGCATCCAGATCGGCGCCCGCAACATGCAGAACTACTCGCTCCTCCGCGCCGTGGGCCGCATCGGCAAGCCGGTGCTGCTCAAGCGCGGCATGGCGGCCACGATCACCGACCTGCTGATGAGCGCCGAGTACATCCTGGCCGAGGGCAACAGCCAGGTGATTCTGTGCGAGCGCGGCATCCGCAGCTTCGATACCACCACGCGCAACCTGTTCGACCTCACGGCGATCCCGGTGGTGCAGAAGCTGTCGCACCTGCCGATGATCGCCGACCCGAGCCACGCCACCGGATTGCGCGAGAAGGTCACGCCGATGGCGCGGGCCGCCATCGCCGCCGGCGCCGACGGCATCATCGTCGAAGTGCACCCCACGCCGGATCGTGCGCTCTCCGACGGCGGGCAGTCGTTGTATCCCGAGCAGTTCGCGCGCCTGGTGGGAGAGATTCGCGCCATCGCCAGCGCCATCGGCCGCTCGGTGACCCCGACGCCGGGAACGGCGCCGGTGTCGGTCGGGTAGCACATTCAGACGCCGCGCCATCGCGCGGCGTCCCTGCGTACGGAACCCCCATGCCAGGCCTTCGCGTAGGATTCGTTGCCGCGGCGCTCGCCGCTTTCACCGCCGCCTTGCCGGCGCAGCAACCGGCGCGCGCCGCCGTGCAGCACGCCGTGACGGTGTGGAAGGACGTGCGCACCCTGCGGGCGGCGTTCGAGCAGACCGTGTCCAACTCGCTCACCGGCACGTCGGCGCGCGCCACGGGCGAATACGAGCAGCGCCGCCCCGACCGGCTGGCCGTGCGATTCCACGATCCCGACGGCGATCAGATCGTGTCCGACGGCACCTATCTCTGGCTGTACCTGCCGAGCAGCGCGCCCGATCAGGTGATCAGGGAAGCGGCGCCCGCGGGCGGCAGCGGCACGGTGGATCTCACCAGCCAGTTCCTGGACGATCCGTTCGCCAAGTACGCGATCGCCGACGCCGGCGCCGACACGGTGGACGGCCGGCCGACGCGCGAGGTGATCCTCCAACCCAAGCCCAATGGCCCCACGGCGTTCACCAGCGCCCGTGTGTGGGTGGACGACGGCGACGGCTACATCAGGCAATTCGAAGTGGTACAGGCCAACGGCGTCACGCGCCGCGTGCGGCTCACCGATCTGCAGGTGAACGTGCCGGTGAGCGCGACGGCATTCCGATTCGTGGTACCGAAGGGCGTGCGCGTCATCGAACGCTGAACTGGAGAAGCATTCATGGCTGGGAAACCGACGGATGCACCGGCGACGGGCGGCAACGCCCCCGGACGCCCCAAGAGAATGAACTCGCTGCTGGTGGTGGTCGCGGTGGCGCTCGTGGCCACGGTCGCGTTCGCCGTCAACCACCGCCGCGCTTCGGCGCCGGCAGCGGCGACGGCCGCGCCGCCCACGCCCGTGCCGGCCCCGGTGATGGCCAACTTCACGTCGATCCCGCCGGCAACATGGGAGCAGGCCGGGACCACCGGCGCCACCGTGCCGGTGTTCGTGGGCGCCGCCGACACGGCCAGCGGCAAGCCGGAGGTGCTCTACATCGGCGCGCTCTACTGCCCGTACTGCGCCGCGGCCCGCTGGTCGGTGATCGCCGCCCTCTCGCGATTCGGCAGCTTCAGCGGATTGTCGTACTCGGCGTCGTCGTCCGTGGACGTGTACGCCAGCACGCCGACGTTCTCGTTCCACGGCGGCGCCTACACGAGCCCGTACATCGAGTTCCGGTCGGTGGAGTTGCAGGACGCCGAGCCCGTGGACGGCCGGTATCCGATGCTCGAAGCCCCCACGCCGGCGCAGGAAGCCCTGTTGGAGAAGTACGACGGTCCGCCCTTCCTCGACAAGGCCAGCGCCGGCGGCATCCCGTTCATGCTGATCGGTGGGCGCTACATGTGGAGCGGGTCGCCGTTCAACCCGGGCGTGCTCGCGGGCCGGACGCAGGCCGATCTCGCCGCCACGCTGCCCAGCGGATCCGGGGCCGCGGCGCAGGCGATTCTGGCCAACGCCAATGAGATCACGGCCGCCATCTGCGCCGTGGACGGCAACCAGCCGGCGGCCGTCTGCTCGGGCGCCGCCGTCACGAAGGCCGTGAAGGCACTGCCAAGCAAGGTGCCCTGATGCGGCTGCGGTCCTACGACCGCCTGCGGGTGGCGTTCTCGGTAGCCGGGCTGTTGATCGCCGGCTACCTCACGCTGCTCCACTATGACAGCAACGTGCCCCTCGTGTGCAGCGGGGGGCCGCTCGTGAATTGCGAGCAGGTGCTCACCAGTGCGTCCGCCTTCATGCTCGGTGTTCCCGTGGCGGTGTGGGGGCTGGTCTGGTTCGTCGTGGCGCTCGTGCTGGCGCTGCTCACGTCGCGCGCCGGCGAGCGAGCGGAGCCGGCGTGGCTGCGCGCCGCGGGGTTCGGCTGGGTGCTGGCCGGCACGGCGAACGTGCTCTGGCTCGTGTATCAGGAGCTGGGAGTGGTCGGCAAGATCTGCGCGTGGTGCACGGCCATCCACGTGCTGGTGCTGGCCCTGCTCGTGATCCAGGTGATGAGCGACCCGCTGCGCCCGCGGGCCGGCCAGGCTAGCTGATCCGGAGCCGGTCCTCGACCGCCGCCCGGACGCGCGCGAACACGGCGTCTTCCGATCCCGACGCATCCACGATCACGATCGGCCCGCACTCCGGGTGCTGCGCCTGCCACGCCGCCGAGGCGAACGTGGTGAACGCTTCGGACACGCGGTGGTGGAACTCGTCGGCGTTCTGCTCCATGCGGTCGCGGGCGCCCCGGCGCTCGGCGCGGGCCAGCCCCTCGCGCACGGGGAGGGTGAGCAGCAGCGTGACATCGGGCACCAGCCCCGACGTCGCGACGGCGTTGGCCTGGCGCACCTGCGCTTCGGGAAGGCCGCGCCCGGCTCCCTGATACGCGTAGGTGGAGAGGAAGAAGCGGTCGAGCAGCACCACCTGCCCCGCCTCCAGTGCCGGCCGCACCAACCGCTCCACGAGCTGGGCCCGCGACGCCATGAACAGCAGCGCTTCGGCGCGCGGCGCGATGTCGGACGCCGGATCGAGCAGCAGCCGCCGGATCTCGTCGCCCAACGGCGTGCCGCCGGGCTCGCGCAGCGCATGCACCACGCGCCCGCCCGATTCCAGCCACGAGGCGAGCCGGCGGAGTTGCGTGGTCTTGCCGGCGCCCTCCGCCCCTTCGAAGACGATCAGCGGGCCGCGCGCCATGTCACCCGAGCATGATGATCGGACTCGCCGCACCCTTCTCGATGCCGTCGAGGATCCAATCATTCACCTTGGACATCGTCTTGTCGAAATTCTCCTGGGCCACGATCAGGCGCTGATACACCGCCTGCCCCTGCACCTTGCCGAGCAGCGCGTCCAGCTGCTCCTCCATCTCGTGCGTGGGCCGTTCCCCGCCCGCCATCATGCGCTGGGCGTCGAGCCGCAGGTTCTCCATCTGGCGCAGCAGCGCCACCGCGTCCTTGTCCTCGGCCAGCGCCTCGTTGGCGCGCTTGAGGGCCTGATATTCCGCGCTCTGGCCGATCAACCGGCCCAGCTCCTTGGCTTTCTCCTCGATCATGTCAACTCCCGTCGGCGTGCGATGACGTAGCGTTCGCGTCCGGCGAGGTCGAGCCTCACCGAGACGTGGGTGAAACCTGCTTCGGCGGAGACCATCTCCGCCACCAGCGCGGCGCGCCGCGCGTCCACTTCCAGCGCCAGCACCCCGCCCTCGGCCAACCGCGCTGCGGACTCGCGCACCAACCGGCGCGTGACCGCCAGCCCGTTGTCGGCGCTGAGCAGCGCCAGCGCCGGCTCCCAGTCGCGCACCGCGTTGGGCAGCGCGGCCGCCTCTTCGAAGGCAATGTAGGGCGGATTGGACACGATCGCCCGCGCCCGTTCGCCGGCCACCGGGCCGAGCAGCGAACCATGCCGGAATTCGACCGGCGCGTGCAGCCGGCCGGCCAGCGCCGCCGCGTTGCATCGCGCCACCGTCAGCGCATCCGTGGAGATGTCGGTGCCGATCACACGGTCGAACGTCCCCTCCTGCGCCAGCGCCAGCGCGATCGCCCCCGACCCCGTGCCCACGTCGATCGCCGTGCCGCCGCGCGCGTCGCGCGTGAGCTCGAGCACGAGCTCCACCAGCATCTCGGTCTCGGGACGCGGGATGAGCACCCGCTCGTCCACCTCGAGCGTGAGGCCGCGGAACGCCGCGCGCCCCACCGCGTACTGGAACGGCATGCCGCGGGCCAGCCGCCGCGCCGCATGCAGCGCGCGGACCACCAGCATGGCGTCGGCCGGCGCGGCACCGTGCAGCGCCGGCCAGTGGCGGCCCACGTCGAGCAGCGCGGCGACGATCTCGTGCGCGCCGCCCACGGCGTTGGGCAGCCCGAGCCGCGCGAGTTCACCGGCCGTCTGCTCGAGCACCGCGTCCACGCTGAACGTGGCCGTTTGCGCGACGAGCGGCGTGGCGCCCGACAGTGGCGGCCGGCGATCAGGTGCCACTCAGGCGCTCCTCCACGTCGGCCAGGCGCAGGGCCTCGATGAGATCGCCGATGTCGCCGTCGAGCACGCCCTGGAGGTCGTGCGTGGTGTACCCGATGCGATGGTCGGTGATGCGGCTCTGCGGAAAGTTGTACGTGCGGATCTTGGCCGAGCGGTCGCCGGTGCCCACCTGCGTCTTGCGCATGCGGGCCCGCTCGGCTTCGCGCTCGGCCAGGCGCAGATCGAGCAGCCGCGCGCGCAGCACCTCCATGGCCTTGGCCTTGTTCTGGATCTGCGAACGCTGGTCCTGCTGGCTGATCACGATGCCGGTGGCGAGGTGCGTGATGCGCACGGCGGAGTCGGTGGTGTTCACGCCCTGCCCGCCCGGTCCCGAGGCGCGGAACACGTCGATGCGCAGATCCTTGTCCTCGATCTTCACGTCCACCTCCTCGGCCTCGGGGAGCACGGCCACGGTGGCGGCGGAGGTATGGATGCGGCCCTGGCTCTCGGTGGCGGGCACGCGCTGCACGCGGTGGACGCCCGACTCCCAGCGCATGGCGCCGAACGGCCCGTCGCCGGAGACCTTGAAGATCACTTCCTTGACGCCGCCGAGGGTGCCTTCGGAGTACGCCATGACCTCGATGCGCCAGCCCTGCCGCTCGCAGTAGCGGGTGTACATGCGATAGAGGTCGGCCGCGAACAGCGCGGCCTCGTCGCCCCCGGTGCCGCCGCGGATCTCGACGATGGCGTTGCGATCGTCGAGGGGATCGTGGGGCACGATCATCGGCTTGAGGCGCTCTTCCATCTCGGCGATGGACGCCGTGAGGCGCGCGACCTCGGCCGTGGCCTCGGCCGCCATCTCGGGGTCGTCAACGGAAACGAGCTCGCGCGACTGCACGAGCTCGTTCTCTTCTTTCGTGAGCCGCGCGGCCAGCTCGACCAGCGGTGTCAGGCGGCGGTGTTCCCGCCCCAGTTCCGCGAACCTGCGGGGGTCGCGGAGCGTGGCGGGGTCGGACAGCGCGCGCTCGACTTCCTCGGCCTTGGCCAGCGCGTCGACAAGACGGTCGCGGAGGCTCAGGCCTTCTTCCCGAACTTCTGACGGAAGCGTTCCACGCGGCCGGCCGTATCGACCAGACGCTGCTTCCCGGTGTAGAACGGATGGCACTCGGAGCACACGTCGGTGTGGATCTCGGCCTGGGTGGAGCGTGTCTCGAATGTATTGCCGCAGGCACACTTGACGGTGGCGGTGGCGTACACGGGATGGATGTCGGTCTTCACGTGGAACCTCGAATCATGGGCGTATTACAGAGCAAGGAAATATAGCCGGGTTCTGCCGTAAAAGACAAGCGGACAAGGGGTTGCCGAATTGACTTACCGGCCGGATCACCGTAACTTCGCGCCCATCAGGCGCCTGAACCCCCGAAGCAGGAGTCCCATGCCCGAGGCCGGCCCCCGTTGACCCAGAACCAGACCACCGCCGACTTCCTGGCCACGGTCCCGCTGTTCAGCGGGCTCGACCGGGCGGAGTTGCTCCGGTTTGCCGAGCTGACGCGGGAGAAGGCGTACCCGCGGGGGAGCGTGATCCTGTTCGAGGACGACCCCGGCGACTCGCTGTTCGTGGTCCGCAAGGGGCGGGTGAAGGTGGTGCTGATCGGCGAGGACGGACGCGAGGTCATCCTCGGCGTGCTCGGCGTGGGCGAGCACTTCGGCGAGCTGGCGCTGATCGACGACCGCCCGCGCTCGGCGCATGTGATCGCCATGGAGGACTCGGACCTCCTGGTGCTGCGCCGCGACGACTTCCGCACGCGCGTGGAATCGAGCCCCGCCGTGGCCTGGTCGCTGCTCACCGAGCTGTCGCGCCGCCTGCGGCGGGCCGACGACAAGATCGGCGGGCTGGTGCTGCTGGACGTGCCGGGCCGGATCTCGCGCCTGCTGCTCGACCTGGCCGACGAGAGCGGCGGGCCGGTGATCGAGAAGTCGCTCACGCATCAGACCATTGCGCAGATGATCGGCGCCAGCCGCGAGACGGTTTCGCGGGCGATGAAGGAATTTCAGGATTCGGGTTGGATCTCCGTGGAGCGGCGGCGGATCACGGTGGCGGACCGGGGGGCGCTGGAACGGCGCGCCCAGGTGCGCGTGTGACCGCTGTCACCTCGCAATCGTGACACCACGCCTAGCCGCTGGTCGCGGCCGGCCGCATCCTTAGTGCTGGCGCTCCGAGAGCCACGGCGATGAGCTTGCGACTTCAATTCTGGGGTACCCGGGGTTCGATCCCGAGCCCGGGTCCGCAGACGGTGCGCTACGGGGGCAACACGCCGTCGGTGGAAGTGCGCACGTCCGACGGGTGGCTGATCATTCTGGATGCAGGCACGGGGCTTCGCGAGCTGGGGCGGTCGCTGATCGCGCGGGCGAACGGGGCGCCGATCGAAGGCGACATCTTTCTCACGCACGCGCACTGGGATCACATCCAGGGCATCCCGTTCTTCGGGCCGATCTTCCAGCGGGGCAACCACTTCACGATCTGGGGCTCCAAGACGCTGGAGACGAGCATCGATCGCGTGGTGCGGGACCAGATGTCGCCGGTGGTGTTTCCGGTCACGTTCGAGGAACTGGACGCGACGATCGATTTCTCGGAGATTGCGCACGAGACGCAGCGCCGGCACGGCTACGAGGTATCGGCGTATCCCGTGCGACACCCGGGCGGGGCGCTCGGGTATCGGTTCATCGAGGCGCGGCGCGGGGCCAAGGCGCTGGTGTACATCTCGGACAACGAGCTGGGCGCGGGCGGCAAGTACGACACGCCCGACGGATGGCGGGCGGGGCTGGTGGAGTTCGTGAGGGGCGCGCGGGTGCTGGTGCACGACACCACCTACACCGCGGACGAGTACGACCATTTTCGCGGCTGGGGGCATTCGACGTACGGCGACGCGGTGACGCTGGCCCTCGAGGCGGGCGTGGAGCAGTTGGTGCTGTTCCACCACAAGCCCGAACGGAGCGACGACGAAGTGGATGAGCGCGTGGCGGCATGCCGCGCGATGGTGAAGGAGCACGGGGGCCGGCTGGACGTGGTGGCCGCCGCGGAAGGCATGACGTTGACGGTGTAGCGGTGCACGCAGGCACGTGTCTCGGGAGGAGACCATGAAGCGTTTCGTTCGCACGGCGTGGGCGCTGGGTCTGGCGGGCGCGATGGTGGCGCCGGCGATGGCGCAGGCCCAGGGCGCCAACAAGCCGGTGGTGGCGGTGTTGAGCTTCGACAACAACTCGATCGGCAAGGACGCCGCCGACTACAACGGCATCGGCAAGGGCGTCGCCGACATGCTGATCACCGACCTGGCCGGCAATCCGAACGTCGTGGTCGTGGACCGCGACCGGATCCAGCAGGTGCTGCAGGAGCAGAACCTGATCAAGCAGGGCGCCATCGACCCCGAGACCGCGGTGCGGATCGGCAAGATCCTCGGCGCCCAGTACATGATCACCGGCGGGTTCATGAGCGACGGGCGCGGCAACATGGTGCTCACCGCCCGCTCGATCAGCGTGCAGACGACGGCGGTGACGAACCCGCAGCGCGTGCAGGCCAAGACCGACGACGTGCTCGGCATGATCGCCAAGATGTCGGACAAGGTGACGCACGACATGAAGCTCCCGCCAATGGAGCATCACAACACCGGGATGACCGACAAGAGCATGGGCAACATGGGCAACATGGGGTCCAAGCCCGAGAAGATGGACATTCGCACCGCCATGCTCTACTCCAAGGCCCTCGACGCCAAGGACAACGGCGATCCGAAAAGGGCCGCCGAGCTGTTCCGGCAGGTGCTGGTCAAGTTCCCCGACTACTCGCCCGCCAAGACGAACCTCGAGAAAGTCTCGAAGTCTGGCGACTGACCGATCGGCCCGCATATTAGAGTCGCCGGCGGCCCGCACCAACGCGGCCCGCCGGCGACTTGGCGTTTCCCCACCTGCCCGACCCGCATGAAGCCGTTGTTGATCCTGTCCGAGGGCCGGACGCTGGGCGGCGCGCCGCTCGACGCGGACCCAGCGATCGAAGTGCGCCGCGTGCGTGCCCTGCCCGACCCCGCCACGCTCGATCCCGACCGCGCGGCGGTGGTGGTGCTCGACCGCGCGCTGGTGCGCGCCGCCGGCCAGGACGCCGCCGCGGCACTGGCCGGCATCGCGGCGCGCGCAGCCCTGCTGGCCGTGGGCGAGCCCGGCGAGCGCGAGCCGGCGGCGGAGCTTCCGGCGCACCTGATCACGAGCTTCGTGCCGGCCGACGCGCCGGCGGCCGTGGTGGCCGTGCAGCTGCGCGGCGCGTTCCGCCACGCGGCGACGATCGTGGATGCCGATCGCGCGCGGTACCGCGAGGAGCGCAGCCGGCGCGAGCTGGCCGACCTCACGCAGGTGGGGGTGGCGCTGTCCACGGAGCGCGATCTCACGACGCTGCTCGAGATGATCCTCAGCCAGGCGCGGCGCATCACGTGGAGCGACGCCGCCTCGCTCTATCTGGTGGACCGCAATGCCGACGGCACGCCGGCCACGACGCTTCGCTTCCGGCTGTCGCAGAACCACTCGATCCCCGACCTGGAGTTCAGCGAGTTCGTGGTCCCCATCGACCACTCGAGCCTGGCCGGGCACGCCGCCGTCACCGGCGAGCCGCTGGCCATCGAGGACGTGTATCTGCTGTCCGAGGCCGTGCCCTACCACCAGAACCGCAGCTTCGACACGAAGTTCGGGTACCGCACCAAGTCGGTGCTCGTGCTGCCGATGAAGACCCACCGCGAGGAGGTCATCGGCGTGCTGCAGCTCATCAACCGCAAGCGACGGTACGACGTCACGCTGTCGTCGCCTGAGGAGGTGGAGCGCGAGGTGCTGCCGTACGCACCGCACGACCTGGAGCTGGTCTCGGCGCTGGCGGCGCAGGCCGGCGTGGCCATCGAGAACAGCCTGCTCTACGAGGACATCGAGAAGCTGTTCGAGGGGTTCGTGACGGCGGCCGTGACGGCCATCGAGTCGCGCGATCCCACCACGTCGGGTCACTCGGGCCGCGTGGCCACGCTCACCGTGGGGCTGGCCGAGGCGGTGAACCGCGGCGGCGCCGGCCGCTACACGGGGCTGCGGTTCAACGCCGAGCAGATCCGCGAGATCCGCTACGCGGGGCTGCTCCACGACTTCGGCAAGGTGGGCGTGCGCGAGCAGGTGCTGGTGAAGCAGAAGAAGCTGTACGGGTCGGACCTCGACCTCATCCGCCACCGGTTCGCGTACCTGCTGCAGCGGGCCGATCTGCAGTTCGAGCGCGAGCGCGCCAACTATCTGCTGGAACACGGGCCGGGCACGTACGACCAGGCGGTGACGCAGTTGAACGAGGCGCGGCGCGCCAAGCGCGCCGAGCTCGAGCGGTTCCTGGACGCCATCGTGAAGGCCAACGAGCCGACGATCATGCCCGAGGGCACGTTCGACGAGCTGTACGAGATCAATCAGCGGGCGTACCTGGACTTCGACGGCGAGCAGCGGCCGCTGCTGCACGACGACGAGCTGCAGTTTCTGATGATTCGCAAGGGCAATCTCGACGAGCGCGAGCGGCGCGAGATCGAATCCCACGTGACGCACACATACCGGTTCCTGGGGCAGATCCCGTGGACGCGCGAGTTGGCGGGGATTCCGGCCATCGCCTACGGGCACCACGAGAAGCTGGACGGCCGCGGCTATCCGCGGCAGATCAAGGGCGAGGCGATCGCGGTGCAGACGCGCATGATGACGATCTCGGACATCTTCGACGCGCTCACGGCCACCGATCGGCCGTACAAGCGGGCGGTGAGCCACGAGCGGGCGCTGGACATCCTGGCGGCGGAGGCGAAGGAGGGGATGCTGGACGCCGAGCTGCTGGGGACGTTCATCGAGGCCGGCGTGTTCCGGGCGGTCGCAAAGGCGAGTGAAGCCACGGGAGCGGCGGACACCGATAACTGAAGGCTCTCAGCGGAGAGCTGACGGCGGTGAGCTATCAGCAACGGCGCCGGGACGTATCGGGGCGCGCCGTCGGCGGCCGGGACGCAACCGGGTCCCCGCGCCGTTGCCAGCGGCTCACCGCTCGCAGCTTACGGTTTTCGGCCTGCAGTTCTTGCGTCGCTTCATCCGCTGGCGTATGAGTAGGGAAGTATACCCCTGCCCCCGGCGTCCCCATGTATTCCACCTGCCTCCATTGCAACGCGAAGCTCGGCGCCAACGAGGTCATCGAGGCCTTCCCCGTGGGGCAGCGGCTGGCGTTCGATGCGGCGAAGGGGCGGCTCTGGGTGGTCTGCCCCCGATGCCACCGGTGGAATCTCACGCCGCTGGAAGAGCGGTGGGAAGCCATTGAGGAGTGCGAGCGGCAGTTCCGCGCCACGCGGCTCCGGGCGTCCACCGACAACATCGGACTCACCAGAACACGCGAGGGGCTGGAGCTGGTGCGCGTGGGCAAGCCGAACCGACCGGAGATCGCCGCGTGGCGCTACGCGCGGGAGCTGCAACAGCGGTGGCGCCGGGTCGGACTGCCCATGGCCGGCGTCGGCGCCGGACTCATCGGACTCCAGATGCTGAGCTTCACGACGAGCATCGGCATGGGCGACACGGCAGCCCTCGGCGGATTCGCGTTCGTCTATTTTCTGCAACGGATGAGGCTGCACGGCGCTCGGGTGGCGGATGCCGACGGCCGAGTGGTGAAACTCAACACCGCGCGGACCAACAGCGCGAGCCTCGTCCCGGACGGAGATCTCGGGTGGGCGCTGCGATGGAATCTGTCGGACGACGCTCCGGTCACCGGCGCCGCGGCACGGCGCGGACTCCGCGCCGTGCTCACCGCGACGAACTTCGACGGCGCGCGCCCCCGCCGCGTCGAGGGCGCGCTGCGCCTCCTGGAGGAGGCCGGCTCCGCGGAGGCGTACATCCGCCACCTGGCGAAGGTGGCCCCGTCCGCGGGTATCAACCGGATGGTGTTCTACCCCGCCGAGATCAAGCTCGCGTTGGAGATGGCCCTGCAAGACGAGAGCGAACGGCTGGCGACCAAGGCGGAGCTGGCCGAGCTCGAATCCGACTGGCGGCTGGCGGAAGAGATCGCGGAGATCGCCGATGGCCTCATGCTGCCGCCCGGCGTGCTCCAACACCTGGAGCGGCTGAAGGGGGGGAGCGCTGGATGACAACGTCGAGCCGTCCTCCCTGGTTCATGAAACGCCAGACAGCGCATCCGATCGAGCCCCCGCCGACGCCGGAAGAACTCGCGTGGTGGAAGGAGGCGCGTCGTCCGATCCGGCGCCGGGAGGTGGCCCGGTGGGGAATCATGCTCGGCGTTCCGCTCGCCGTCACCGCCGCCGTCAAGGACGGGGTGACGCACGTGCTGTCGTACGTGGCGCTCGGCCACGTGGCGTTGGGGATCGGGTTCGTGGTGTTCACCGGCGGCTTGATGTGGCTCGGGATCGGGTCGGTGCATATGCGGATGGCGCTCACGGAGAAGCGGATGCGCGCGGGATTGGCGCGGGAAGCGCGGCGCGAAGCGATAACGGCGCCGGATGAAACGGCGGGAACTGATAACTGAAGGCTCAAAGCTGTGAGCTGACAGCTAGGAGCTATCAGCAACGGCGCTGGGACGCATCAGGGCGCACGGTCGGCGACAGGGGCACCACAGGGTCCCCGCGCCGTTGCTAACAGCTTACAGCCAACAGCTTGCGGCTTTGAGCCTTCAGTTGGGGCGGTTGGGCGGTTCGCCCCACCCGCCCCCACCCGGTGTCTCGATCGTCACCACGTCGCCGGCCACGAGTTCCCGCCGGCACTTGGCCGGCAGCTCGGCCCCGTTGAGCAGATTCCGTCCGCGCGTGCCGTCGGCGCCGCCGGCGGCGCCCCGCGGCGCCGTGGTCCGCCGCTCGGTGATCAGCGTGACCGTGCACCGTTCCAGAGCCCGGTACCGCCGCACTACGCCGTCGCCGCCGCGATGCACGCCGGCGCCGCCCGATCCGCGCCGCACCGCGTACTCCTCGATGCGCAAGGGATATGTGTTCTCTAATGCTTCGATGGGCGTATTGAGCGTATTGCTCATCCCCACGTGCACCGCGTCGGGGCCGTCGGCCCGGGCGCTCGCGCCCTGCCCGCCGCCCAGCGTCTCGTAGAACGTCCAGCCGGCTCCGCCGAACGTGACGTTGTTCATCGTCCCCTGCCCCTGCGCCGCCACCGGCACGCCGGCGCCGGCCAGCGCCAGCATGATCGTGTCGGTGATACGCTGCGACATCTCCACGTTCCCGCCCGCCACGGCCGCCGGCCAGCGAGCGTTGAGCGCGCAGTCGTCGGGCACCACCAGCTCGATGGCGCGCGCGATGCCCTCGTTGGTGGGCACGTCGTCGTCGAGCAGCGTGCGCAGCACGAACACCGCCGCCGCGCGCGTCACGGCCAGCGGGCAGTTCACGTTGCCGCGCACGATGGGCGCACTGCCGGTGAAGTCCAGCCGCAGCGTGTGGCCCAGCGCCTGCACCCGCACCACCACCGGCACGGCGTCGTCGCTCACGCCGTCGCCTTCGAGCGCGTCGCTGGCCCGCGTGTCGAGCGCGCCCAGCGCGGCCACGCGGGCCCGCGCCCGGCGCTCGGTGTAGTCGAGCACGGCGTCGACCGCGGCATGCACCCGCTCCGCCCCCTCGCGCGCCAGCAGCGCGCGCCATCCGGCCGCGCCGGCGGCGCACGCCGCGAGCTGGGCGCGCAGGTCGCCGCGCCGCTCGTCCGGGGTGCGCACGTTGGCGAGAATGAAGTTCAGGATCATCTCGTCGAGCACGCCCCGCGCCACCAGACGCACGGGCGGGATCACCAGCCCCTCCTGCACCAGCTCGGTGGCTCCCTGCGGCATGCTGCCCGGGCTCATCCCGCCGACGTCGGCGTGATGGGCGCGCACGGCCGCGAACCCCACCGTCCCGCCGTCCTGCGCGATCGCTTCGACGAGCGTCAGATCGGGCAGGTGCGACCCGCCGCGGTACGGATCGTTGAGAATGAACACGTCGCCCGGCGCGGGGGCGCACGCCATCACGGCCCGCACCGACTCGGGCATCGCGCCCAGATGCACCGGGATGTGCGCCGCCTGCGCCACCATCAGGCCACGGGCGTCGAACAGCGCCGCCGACGCGTCGCGCCGCTCGCGGATGTTGGGCGAGAGCGCACTGCGCACGAGCACGGTGCCCATCTCCTCGGCGATCATCGCGAAGGCGTTGGCCATCACGCTCAGCTCCAGCACGTCGAAATCGCTCATCGCATCCGCTCCAGCATCCAGCCCCCGATGGGCAGCGCGCGGGCGCGCCAGCCCTCGGCCACGAGCATCGTCGCGTCGGGGAGCACCACCGAGCATGGCTCGGCGAGCTCGGCCTCGCACGCGCCGCCGTCGTCGGTGCGCGCGTCGGCGTTCCACCCCGCGCCGCCGCGCCGCTCCAGCCGCACGCTCCGCGCCGCGTCGCTCACCACGCAGCGCACGCTCACGATCTCGACGTCCACCGGCAGGTCGAACCCCACACGCTGCTTGTGCAACGCGCTGAACCGCGCGCGCGCCACCTCGGGGGCGTCGCCCGGCGCGGCCGGCACGTCCAGCTCGTGCCCCTGCCCCACGAACCGCGCCCGCAGGAACCAGCTGCGCGACCAGCCGCCGGGCCCGTCGCACCGCGCTTCGGCGTCGCGCATCGCGCGCTCCAGCGCCTCGGCGCTCAACGCACCGGCGCGGCGCATCACGCTCACCATGCCTTCGCGCCGTTCGGCGGTCATCGCCAGGCCGAGGGCGCTGAGCACGCCGGCGTGCGGCGGCACCAGCACGCGCGCCGCGCCCACGATGTCGGCGAGCCCGCACGCATGCAGCGGCCCGCCGCCGCCGAACGCGACGAGCGTGCACTGTCGCGGATCCACGCCGCGCTCCACGCTCACCCGGCGCAGGGCGCGGGCCATGGTGGCGTCGGCCGTGGCGACGATGGCGCGGGCGGTCTCCTCCGCGCTCCGGCCCAGGCGTACGGCGATCGCGGCGATGCCGTCGCGCGCGCCCTGCACATCCAGCTGCACGCCGCCGCTCATGCGCTCGGCGCGGATGTTCCCGAGCATCACGTGGGCGTCGGTGACCGTGGGCTGCACGCCGCCGCGGCCGAACGCGATCGGACCGGGCACCGACCCCGCGCTCCGCGGCCCCACGCGCAGCGCGCCGCCGTCGTCGATCCAGGCGATGCTGCCGCCGCCGGCCGACACGGTCTCGACCAGCACGCGGGGCAGCGCAATCGGCACGCCCGCCACCTCGCCGCCGGGTTCCACGAGCGGTTCGCCGTCGAGGATCAACCCGACGTCGGCGCTCGTGCCGCCGATGTCCACCGTGAGCGCGCGCGGCAGTCCCGCGGCGCGGAGCACCGCGGCCGCGCCCACCACGCCGCCCGCCGGCCCCGAGAGCGCCAGCTGCGCCGCGCCCGACGACGCGTCGTGCGCCGAACGCATGCCGCCGCTGGACGTCATCACGCCCAGCGCGGGCAGCGACATCGCGCGCAGCCGTTCGGCCAGGCGCCGCACGTAGCGGGCCACGCCGGGTCGCAGGTACGCTTCGGCGGCCGTGGTGGCCGTGCGTTCGTACTCGCGGATCTCGGGGAACACGTCGGACGAGCAGACCACGTCCACGCCGTCCAACCGCGCGCGGAGCGCCGCGGCCAGCCCCCGTTCGTGCGACGGATCGCGGTAGGCGTGCAGCAGCGCCACGGCCACGATGTCGGGCGCGAGTGCCTTCACCCGCGCCACGGCCTCGTCGATCGCCGCCGCCGTGAGGGCGCGGATGACGCCTTCGGGCGCGATGCGTTCGTCCACCGGCACCACGCAGTCGGCGGCCACGAGCGGCGGCGGCTGGTGGCGGGTGAGATCGTACAGCGAGGCGCGCACCTGGCGGCGCAGTTCGAGCAGGTCGGTGAAGCCGGCCGTGGCGCAGAGCACCACGCGCGCCCCGGCGCGTTCGAGCAGCATGTTGGTGGCCACGGTGGTGCCGTGCACCACGCGCTCCACGTCGGCGCGGCCGAGGGCGCGCAGCGACTGTTCCACGCCCTGGCTCTGATCGGCGGGCGTGCTCAACACCTTGCGCGTCTCCACCGTGCCGTCGACATCGATGGAGACGAGGTCGGTGAACGTGCCGCCGACGTCGATGCCCACCGACGCGCTCACGCCGATCTCCGACGCACGGTGCGCCGCGACCACCAGTCGCGCCCCACCAGGGCCAGCGTGGCGACCACGGACAGCAGCCCCACGATGTCTCCCATCGCGTCGTAGGGAGTGCGCACGTCGCTGGTCAGGACGTCGTACGTCTGCGCCGCCGGCACGAAGATCGGCGTGGCGGCGCGCACGCGGCCCAGCGGGTCGATCCACCCCGAGATGCCGGTGTTGGCCGACCGCACGACGGCGGTGCGGTTCTCGATGGCGCGCAGCGCGAGGTGCGCGAAGTGCTGGTACGGCGCCAGGCTGTGCCCGAACCACGCGTCGTTGGTGATGTTGATGAGGAAATCGGCGCCGTCGTTGCGGTACTGGCGCGATTCCCCGGGGAAGATCGACTCGTAGCAGATGAGCACGCCGAAGCTGCCGAACGGCAGGTGGTACACCACCGGGCCGTCGCCCACCCCGTAGCCGCCGAAATACTGGCCCGCCCAGCGGAACCACTCGGGGTTGACGAACGGCACGCGCTCCACGATCGGCACCAGGTGGCGCTTGTGATAGATGGCCTGCGTCTGGCGGCCGTAGGCATCCACCAGCAACGCGGCGTTGTAGTACTGGTAGTCGGTCTTCGAATGCCACACCAGATCGAGCATCCCGGTGAGCAGCGGCGTGCCGGACTCCATGGTCAGGTTGCGGATGCTGTCCGACCACTCCGGGTGTCGATACATGTAGTCGGGAAGGGCCACCTCCGGCCAGATCACGAGTTGCGGATGCCCTTGCGCCAGTGCCTGGTGCGTGCCGTTGGCCATGAGGCCGATGATCTTGCCGAGGTTGTCGGCCTGCCACTTCTCGTCCTCGGGCACGTTGGGCTGCACGATGCCGATGTGCGCGAGCGGCCGGAGCGGGATCGTGCGCATGCGCCAGCGGCCGTACGCCACCACTGCCACCGCCATCGCGGCGATCGCCGCGCCGCGCCGCAGGTTGCCCCGCCGGTCGCCGCGCGATAGCCACATGTCGGCCACCAGCCCGTTGGTGAGCGCAATCCAGAAGCTCACGCCGTGCACGCCGCTGAGGTCGGCGATCTGCGCCAGCACCGGCGTCCTGGCGGTGGCCAGCCCCAGCGGCAGCCAGGGAAACGCCAGCGCGGACATGTGATTGAACGCCATCTCCGATGCCACCCACACCACGGGGAGCAGCGCGGCCATGGGCCAGCGCGTGATCCGCCGCGCCACGAACAGCGCGCCCCCGGTGGCGGCCAGCGTCACCGTGATCACGAACAGCGCGCCCAGGTAGCCGAGGATGGCCAGGTTGGTGAAGATGAGCAGCGCCGTGGCGATCCAGTAGATGGCGGCGCCGTAGGCGAAGATCCCGAACCAGGTGCCGAGCCGGATGCCGGTCCACGCCGGATCGCCGCGATCGGCGGCCCTCGCGATGGCGATGGCGAGCGGCACGAGGCACACGAACGCCGGCCCCACCAGCGTGAACGGCGGGAACGCGTAGAAGAACAGCAGGGCCGACGCCAACACGGCGGCGAGCTCGGCGCGATCGGGCTTGAGGACGCGCATGGTCACAGGGTGATCTCGTGCCCCTCGTCCGCCGACCGGTAGATCGCCTCGACGACGCGATGCAGCAGGACCTGATCGGTGGGCGCCTCGTACGCCGATGCGCCGCGGACGACGGCCAGGAAGTGCGCGAGCTCGGCGCGGTACGACTGGATGAACGCGCTCTCGCGGCCGGCGGCCCCGCTGGGGGACACGTCGAACGGACGGCCGTTCAACTCCTTGACCACGCGGAGCGGCGCCAGCCGCGCGCTGCCGCGGGCGGCCAGCACCTCGAACCACCACCGCTCCTCCTGCCCCACATACGCGCTCGACACGTCGAACGCGAGCGTGGCGCCGTTGCGGCATTCGAGATGCACGAGCATCGCGTCCTCCACCGCGCCGGCAACCGCGGGCCGCTCGATGTAGGCACTCACCCGACGCGGTTCCGGGAAGTCGGCCAGCCACAGCGCCAGATCGAGCAGCGGGATGCCGTAGTCGAAGAACGCGCCACCGCCCGACTCGGCGCGCCGCTGGCGCCAACCGGCGTCGGGCCGCTTGAAGTGGTAGGCGCCGGCGCGCACGCCGTTCACGCGCCCCAACTCGCCGCCGCGGAGGAACCGGTCCAGGGCCTGCACGTCGGTGCGGAACCGGTGATTGTTGGCCACGACCATGAATCGATCGGCGCGCTGGGCGGCCTCGAGCAGGCGCTCGATGCCGCGCGCGGAGAGCGCCAACGGACGCTCGCACAGCACGTGCTTGTGCGCGGCCAGCGCGCTCGCCACGTGCGGCTCGTGCAGATGGTTGGGCGTGGCGATGATCACGGCGTCGATCTCGTCGATCTCGAGCAGGTCCTCGATGTCGGTCACGACATCGGGGATCTCGAATCGTTCGGCGAGCGCCTGCGCCTTGGCGCGGTCGTTGTCGCAGATCGCCGCCAGATGAACGCCGCGCATCTTGCTGAGCACGGGAAGATGCGCCAGCTGCGCGATGGCGCCGGCGCCCACGAGTCCAATGCGAACACTATCTGTCATTGCGCCCTCTCCGCCCGCCCCTGCTCGGCCACGGCCAGCGCCGTGCCGGGATAGTAGGTCCGCAGGATCGTCTGGAAATCCTGCCCCGCCCGCGCCCGCCCGATCGCGCCCCACTGACACATCCCCACGCCGTGACCATAGCCGCGGCCGTCGAGCACCAGGCGCACCAGCATGCCGTCGCGCGTGGGCTCGCTGGCCACGGAAAAATACGTGCTGTTGAGGATCTCGCCACCGGGTGCGCGGAGCACGAACCGCATGTCGTTACCGCGGAGCGTGTACGACCCCCGCGTGGTCTCCACGCCCAGCGTTCCCACGCGGCCCGACGGCGTGCGGCCGGTGACGCGCACGCTCCGCACCAGGCCGGGGTTGCCGCCCGGCACGGCGACGTACGCCTTGAGGTAGCGGAGCACGGCGGCGTTCAGATCGCCGGCCGAGAGCGTGCGCGTCCACGTGAACCGGGGCGCGATATCGCAGTAATACCGGTCGGTGCCCGGGATGCGGTCGCTCACCCGCTGGAGATAGGGTTCATCGGGCGCGTGCCACACCTCGGACGGCCGGGCCGTCTCGCCGCCGCACGTCGAGTGATACGGCGCGTTCACCACCCGGCCGCCGTAGGTGATCACCATCCCGCGCGTGGCCTCCACGGCGTCGTCCCCCACGCGCGTCTCGGCGTCCACGCCGCCGTATACCTGGTCGAGCACGCCGGCCGTCACGTCGTATACGTCGCCCGCGGCGTCGGACATGTGCGTGAACACGTAGCTACGCGCCGTCACCGCCTGGGCTTCCACGGCCGCCGAGTCGCCCGGCGCGCGGTCGCCGATCTCGAGCGGGACGACGCCCCGCAGGTATTCCTCCACGTCCACGCGATCAATCACCAGCATTCCGTTGTCCGAGCCCACCACGCGGATCTCGCCGTGGTAGTGCTTGCCGTTCACGATCATCAGGGCCGACGGATCGTCGGGGCGGGCGACCATCGCGCCGGGCTTCCACACCGTGGGCACGCCGTCGCTCCGCACGGCGCGCACGTCGCGCCCGTTGTGTTCCACGCGCCACGGCTCGTTGGCCAGCCCGCGGGCCACGAACGAGCGGCCGTCGGCCTCGTACCATCGCCAGGTGCCGGTGGCCGAGATACTGGCCGACGCCGCTTCGGTGAGCAGCGCCACGCGGACGATCTGCTCCCCGTCGCGCATGACCACGGGCACGCGCGGCAGGCCTTCGATGAGCAGCGGAGGACGCTCGGCTGGAGGCGCGCTCGCCGTCGGCGCGCGCGAGGTGGGGCGCGCGGCGGGCGGCGCCGGCGGCGGCACCGTGGGCGCGGGAGCGGAAGCGGGCGCCGGTGTGGGCGCGGGTTGGCGGCCGTAGATGACCGTGGTACAGGCGAGCAGCGAGCAGAGCAGCAGCGCGGCGACGCCCCTACCCACGGGCCGCGCCCAGAGCCGCATCCAGGCGCTCGATGGCGAGGGCCACATCGTCATCGCCATGCGCGGCCGACATGAACGCCGCCTCGAACGGCGACGGCGCCAGATAGACGCCGCGCGCCAGGGCTTCGTGGAAGAACCGGCGGAACAGATCGGCGTCGGCGCCGCGCGCGTCGGCGAAGTTGCGCACCGGCTCGGCGCGGAAGAAGAATCCCCACATCGAGCCGGCGTGGTCGGCGGTGAACGGCACGCCGCGCCGCGCCGCGACCTCGCGCAACCCCTGCACCAGCCGCGCCGTGCGGCCCTCGATCCTGGCGTGCAGATCGCGCGTGAGCATGCTGAGCGTGGCGTACCCCGCGGCCATGGCGAGCGGATTGCCGGAGAGCGTGCCCGCCTGATACACCGGCCCCGTCGGCGCCACCTGGTCCATGAGATCGGCGCGGCCGCCATACGCCGCCACGGGAAGGCCGCCGCCGATCACCTTGCCCAGCGTGGTGAGGTCGGGCGTCACGCCGAACCGTTCGGGCGCGCCGCCCGGCGCGATGCGGAACCCGGTCATCACCTCGTCGAAGATGAGCAGGGCGCCCGACGCGTCGGCCAAGCGCCGCAGCGCCGGCAGGAATTCCGGATCTGGCGCGATGAACCCGGCGTTGCCCACCACCGGCTCGACGATGATCGCCGCGATGCGCGGCCCCTGGGCGGCCATGAGCCGCTCCACCGCGGGCACGTCGTTGTACGGCGCCACGAGGGTCAACTCGGCCAGCGCCGCCGGCACGCCGGGGGAGTTGGGCAACCCCAGCGTGGCCACGCCCGATCCGGCGCGCACGAGGAACGAGTCGGCGTGGCCGTGGTAGCAGCCGTCGAATTTGAGAATGGCGTCGCGGCCCGTGAGCGCGCGCGCCACGCGCACCGCGCTCATCGTGGCCTCGGTGCCGCTGGACACGAACCGCATCCGCTCCAGGTGGGGCATGCGGGCGCGGATGAGTTCGCCGAGCCGCAGCTCCAACTCGGTGGGCATGCCAAAGCTCGTGCCGCGGTGCATCGCTTCGTCGAGGGCGTCGAGCACCGCCGGAGGCGCGTGCCCCAGCACGAGCGGCCCCCACGAGAGCACGAAGTCGATGTATTCGTTGCCGTCGGCGTCGATCACCCGGCAGCCGGCACCGCGCTCGGCCACCACGGGCACGCCGCCCACGCCACCGAACGCGCGCACCGGCGAGTTGACGCCGCCCGGGAAGATGCCGCGCGAGCGCTCCATGATCGCCGCCGATCGCGTGCGCTCGTTCATCGGCCGAAGCTCCCGATCGTGGCCGCGGCGGCCATGGGGAGCAGGCGCCGACGGAGCGCCGGCGCGGGGGGCGCGGAGATCACGCCCGTGACCGACGCCCGGAAGTCGTAATCGTCCACGTCGTCGATGACCACGTCCACCAGCGTGCCCGGCGCGGCGTCGGCGTCGAGCCAGGTGACGCCGTCGATGTCGTCGGCCTGCCACACCGTGCGCGCCTGCACCGTGCCGTCGTCGTTCACGCGGTCGACCATGGCCCGCACCGTGCGGCCCAGGCGCGCCTCGTAGCGATCGGCCGTGACCGAGCGCTGGACCTCGTTGAGCCGTTCCAGGCGTTCGCGCTTGAGCGATTCGGGGACGTCGTCGTCCATCTGCGCGGCGCGCGTGCCCTCCTGCGCCGAGTAGGTGAACGCGCCCACGCGGTCGAACTGCACCTCTTCGAGAAACGCCAGCAGCCGCGCGAAATCGTCGTCCGTCTCGCCGGGAAACCCCACGATGCAGGTGGTGCGGATGGCCACGTCGGGCACCACGTCGCGGATGCGGGCCACGCGGTCGCGGATCGTGGCCTGCCGTTCGGGACGGCGCATGCGCGCGAGGACGGGATCGGAGGCGTGCTGCATGGGCATGTCGAGGTACGGCACGATGCGCGGCTGGCGCGCCATCAGGTCCAGCAACTCCGGCGTGAGGCCCGCCGAATACAGGTACAGCATCCGGATCCACGGCACCGAGGTCTCGCTCACCAGCGTATCGAGCAGCTGCGGCAGGGCGATGCCGTCGCGGCGGTCGCGTCCGTAGTGGGCCAGATCCTGGGCCACGAGGTTGATCTCGCGCGCGCCCTGCGCCTCGAGCAGCTGGGCCTCGCGCACCACGTCGTCGAGCGCGAACGAGCGGTGCTTGCCGCGCATGAGCGGGATGGCGCAGAAGGCGCAGCCGTGATCGCACCCTTCGCTGATCTTGAGATAGCGGATGTGGGGGAGCTGGCCGGTGAACAGGCGCATGCCCGGATGGGGCCGCGGCGCGTCGTCGATGAGGCCGCGGGCCTGGAGCTCGGGGATCAGCCGGTCCATCTCGGCGGCGCCGAGAAAGAGATCGACCTCGGGAAGCTCGGCCTCGAGTTCGGCCTTGTGGCGCTGGACCATGCAGCCCACGGCCACCACGGCCTGGGCGCGCCCTTCGGATTTCATGCGGCCGGCCTCGACGATGGCGTCGATCGACTCCTTCTTGGCCGCGTCGATGAACCCGCAGGTGTTGATGACGATGACGTCGGCCTGCGAGGCATCGGCGGCGAATTCCGCGCCGCGGTCGGCGAGCTGCGCCAGATAGCGCTCGGAATCGACCGTGTTCTTGTCGCAGCCGAGGGTGACGAAGGAGACCTTCACGGGCTGAAAACTAGCGCGCCCCGGGGGCGCGGCACAGCCTGACCGTCGCGTTCTTGTTAGCGGTAGTTGCCGAACTGGAGTTCGACGCCGAAGTCCTGGGCCCGGAGGAGCGTCATGACCTCCTGGAGGTCGTCCTTGGAGGGGGAGGTGACGCGCACCTGCTCGCCCTGGATGGCGGCCTGGACCTTCTTGAACTTCGCGTCCTTGATGGCGGCGGCGATCTTCTTGGAGGTCTCGCCGTCGAGGGCGGTCTTGAGCTTGACCTCGCGGCGCACGGTATCGCCGCCGGCGGGCTTGACCTCGCCCACGTCGAGGTTCTTGACCGACACGCCGCGCTTGATGAGGCGCGTCTGAACCACGTCGAACAGCGATTTCATCTGGAAGTCGCTGTCGGCCGCGAGGACGAGCAGGGACTCGGCGCGCTTGAATTCGATCGTCGCCTTGGACCCTTTGAAGTCGTAACGCTGGGCGATCTCCTTCTGGGCCTGATTGACCGCGTTGTCGACTTCCTGGAGATCAACGCCGGTGGTGACGTCGAAGGACGAGGTGGATGCCATGGAGAAGACGGGAGGACGGTAGGATGGTAGGAGGGAAGGACGGACGTGCACGGACTTCTGACAATGCACGGTTTCCATGGACGCCGCTACCCCACGGCACCGCAGCGGCGATCGGTCCCCCTCCTACGCCCCTACCGCCCTACCGTCCTTCCTACCCCAAGTAGGATTCCAGCGCCCGGGCGCGACTCACATGCCGCAGCCGGCTCAGCGCCTTCTCCTTGATCTGGCGCACGCGCTCGCGGGTGATGCCGAGCAGGGCGCCGATCTCCTCGAGGGTCATGGGCTCCGCCTCGTCGCCCAGGCCGAAGTACAGGCGCAGGATCTTGGACTCGCGCTCCTTGAGGTGCGAGAGCGCCTCCTCGATCGACTCGGTGAGCGCCTTCTCGAAGGTCAGCTCGTCGGGCGTGGGGTTGAGATTGTCCGGGAGGTAGTCCAGAAGCTTGTTGTCTTCGCCGGGGGTGAGCGGAGCATCCAGCGAGAGGTGGGTCTGCGAGATCGACATCGTCTTCGCGACTTCCTCTTCGGTGATGTCCATCCCGTCGGCGATCTCGGCGTGCGTGGCCTCGCGCCCCAACTCCTGGAGCAGCACGTTGGCCCGCTTGCCGATGCGGTGGAGCGTGCCGGCCCGGTTCAGCGGCACGCGCACGATTCGCGACTGCTCGGCCAGCGCCTGGAGGATCGCCTGGCGGATCCACCACACGGCGTACGAGATGAACTTGATGCCCTTGGTCTCGTCGAACTTGTGCGCCGCCCGGATGAGCCCGAGGTTGCCCTCGTTGATCAGATCGGAGAGCGAGACGCCCTGGTTCTGGTACTTCTTGGCCACCGAGACCACGAACCGCAGGTTGGAGCGCACCAGCTTGTCGAGGGCTTCCTGATCGTGCTTGCGGATACGCTGCGCCAGCCGCACTTCTTCCTCTCGGGAGATGAGCGGATAGGCGCTGATGTCGCGCAGGTACTGATCGAGGGATCCTTCCTCGTACGATGTCTTCTTGGTGCCAGGCGAGGGCATACTGCAGCGGCTCCTGGTGGCGAAGAACTCAGAGGCTTACACGCGGGGCCCGGGGGCGGACACTAGCGGTGGGATCTCGCACTCAGTGCACGATCTCGCCCAGCCGCTTCCAGCGGACGTGGGTGACCCAGTCGAGATCCTGGGACGAGTCTGGTGCGTAGCTGTAATAGATCAGGATCGGACGGCCGGTGACCATGGAGTCGGGCACGAATCCCCAGTACCGGCTGTCCAATGAATTGTCGCGATTGTCGCCAAGAACAAAATAGTCCTTGGGCGGAACCACCAGGGGGCCCCAGTTGTTCCGGGAAGGATGATAGCTCACCGCCGCGTGCGCCGTACGGACCAGATAGTCCCGCTGCCAGGTGAACTCCTCGTTCGACGGATCGGCATCCGGGTCGCTGCGCCGCACGTAGCTCTCCTGCACCACGTGGCCGTTGCGCACCAGGATCCCGTCGTGCATCTCGAGCGTATCGCCGGGCAGCCCCACCAGCCGCTTCACGAAATTCTGCGTGGGGTCCACCGGCCAGTCGAAGACGATCACGTCGCCGTGCTTGGGATGCTCCAGCGCCGGCAGCCGGTCGTGCGTGAACGGCACCTCGGCGCCGTACGCCAACTTGTTGACGAGCAGGAAATCCCCCACCTGCAAGGTGTTCTCCATGCTCCCCGTGGGGATCTTGAACGCCTCGACGACGAACGTGCGGATGACCAGGAACAGGGCCACCGAGATCCAGAAGATCTTGGTCCATTCCCAGAGGAAGGCCAGCGGCCGCCGGCGGCCGTTCACCTGACGCAACGCGTCCGTGCGCTGCTCCGTCGTGATGTCCCGCGGAGGGAGCGCCGGCGTGGCGGAGGAATCGGTATCGTTCACTTCCATTCAGCCTCTCGTCCCGCACGCACGCGTGCTGCAACCCCGGTCTGGTCTGGAATTAATGGCGCCATGCCCCGTATGCAAGCAGGGGCGCCCCCCCGGGGCCCGGGGGGCGGTCCCGCCCGATCAGTAATTGTCGATCTGCGCGCGCTGGAGCGCGCCGGAAAAGTCCACGTACCCCACCTTGGTCTCCGAGTAGAACTCGTATACCTCCCACCCCCCCTCGCGGTGTCCGTTCCCGGTCTGCTTCACGCCGCCGAACGGCAGATGGGCCTCGGCGCCGATCGTCGGCGCGTTGATGTACGTGATCCCGTTGTCCAGCTCGTTGAGGGCGCGGAACGCCAGGTTCACGTCGCGCGTGTAGAGCGACGACGACAGGCCGTATTTCACCCCGTTGTTCACCGCGAAGGCCTCGTCGGGCGTGGACACGCGCACCACCGACAGCACGGGCCCGAAGATCTCCTCCTGCTCGATGCGCGACCCCGCCTGCACCCGGGCGAAGATCGTCGGCTCGAAGAACCAGCCCTTGTCGAGCCCCTTCCCCTTGGCGCGGCGGCCCCCGCATAGCAGGTCGGCCCCCTCCGCCTGCCCCACGTCCACGTAATGCTCCACCTTGCGCACCGCCGCCTCGTGGATCATCGGCCCCACCTCGGTGCCCGCCGCCCGCCCGTCGCCCAGCCGGAGCTCCTTCACGCGGTCCACCAGTCGCCCCAGGAAGTGATCGTGCACGCCGGACTGCAGAATCAACCGGCTGGTGGCCGTGCACCGTTGGCCGGTGGTCCCGAACGCACCCCAGAGGATGCCGTCGAGCGCCAGGTCGAGGTCGGCGTCGTCGAGCACGATCATCGCGTTCTTGCCGCCCATCTCGAGCGACAGGCGTTTATGCATCCGGCCGCACGTTTCCCCCACCAGCTTGCCGGTCTCGGTGGAGCCGGTGAACGACACCACCGGCACCTCGGGATGCTCGACCAGCGCCTTGCCGGCGTGTTCACCCATCCCGTGCACGAGCTGCACGACCTCCGGCGGAACGCCCGCCTCGAGCAGGATCTCCACGAACACGTGGCCCGTGTGCGGAACGTCCTCGGCCGGCTTGAAGATCACCGAGTTCCCGCACAACAGCGCCGGGAAGATCTTCCAGGTGGGGATGGCGAGCGGGAAGTTGAACGGCGTCACGATGCCGGCCACGCCGATCGGCCGCCGGAAGCTCATCGCCCATTTGTTGCGCAGTTCGCTCGGCACCGTGTGCCCGAACAGCCGGCGCCCCTCGGTGGCCGCGTAATACGCGGTGTCGATCCCCTCCTGGACGTCGCCCCTGGTCTCGGCCAGCGGTTTGCCCATCTCGCGGGTCATGAGATCGGCGATCTCGTCCTTGCGCGCCACCAGGATGTCGCCGGCCCGCCGCAGGGCGTCGCCGCGGGCCGGTGCCGGCGTGCGCTTCCAGAGGTCGAACCCGCGCTTGGCCGACTCCACCGCCTGCTGGACGTCGCGCGCGTCGGAGCGCGGGAAGCGCCCGATCAGGTCGCCGCTGTCGGCCGGATTCCGGTTGTCGAAATACTCGCCGCCGGCCGGGGCCACCCACTCCCCGCCAATGAAATTCTTGAATGTCGTCGTCATGAGTATCGTATCAGGAATTGGCGCGCCTCCACGGCGCGCTCACTTGCAGACCCACGTGGCCGGGTGTTGCGCATCGTGGTTGGCGTACCCGATGCGCGGCAGCACCTCGAGGGATCCCAGCACCAGCCCCCAGAGGAGAATCAGCAGTGACAGGACGTGCGCCTTGGGCGCGCGGTGGCGCCAGGTCCACACGGCGCTCCATCCGCCGCTCAGGGCCACCACGGCCACCGCGGCGAGGTACGCCGCCAACCCGAATCCGCAGCGGGACTGGTACGGCCAGAGCACGATGGCCACGCCGAGCACCACCGACAGCGCGAGGCGCGCGAACACGCCGAACGAGTGCGTTTGGCGCGCGGGGTCGCGGGCGGCCGGCGCGCCGCCGGACGGAGCGGCCGCGGGACGCGTCCCCGCGGCGCCGGCGGCCGGCTTCTCCTTGGGGAGCAGCGCGTCGTCCGACATCGACCCGAGCTGCTTGTCGATCTTGGCGAGTTCCTTGGACCAGTCACGTTCGGGCACAGCGGCTCCTTTCCATTCGCGCGCTCAGCCGGCGGTCTCGCGGCTCAATCCGTACCGCTCGAGCTTCTTATACAGATTAGACCGCGGCATCTCCAGCCCGCGGGCCGTTTCGGAAACGTTCCAATCATATTCGCGCAGCTTGGCGAGCAGGAACGCCCGCTCCGCCGCGTGCTTGAACTCCTCGAACGTACGGCAGTCGGCGAGGGCGCCGAGCCCGGCCCCACCACCACCACCATCGCCGCCGCCGCCCGGTCCCGCCAGCCGGTCCACGTCGTCGACCGCGACCTCTGGCCCCGAGGCCAGGATGAGCAGCCGCTCGATGGTGTTGCGCAGTTCGCGCACGTTGCCCGGCCAGTCGCGGGAGGCCAGGCGGTCCACGGCCTCGGAGGAGATCGTCCGCGGCGGTACGCCCTCGCGCTGCGTGAGCACGGCCACGAAGTGGGCCACGAGCAGCGGAATGTCCTCGCGGCGTTCCCGCAGCGGCGGCACGAGGATCGGCACCACGTGCAGCCGGTAGAACAGGTCTTCGCGGAATCGCCCGGCCGCGATCTCGCCTTCGAGATTCTTGTTGGTGGCGGCGAGCACGCGGACGTCCACCGACACCGGCTTGGCGCCGCCGATGCGGGTGATCACGCCGTCCTGCAGCACGCGCAACACCTTGGCCTGCGCCGCGAGGCTCATGTCACCCACCTCATCCAGGAACAGCGTGCCGCCGTTGGCCTGCTCGAACTTCCCCGCCCGGTCGGCGGTGGCGCCGGTGAACGAGCCCTTGAGGTGCCCGAACAGCTCGCTCTCGATGAGTTCCCCGGGAATGGCGGCGCAATTCACCTCCACGAACGGCTTGAGGGCCCGTGCCGAGCGCTGGTGGATGGCGCGCGCCACGAGCTCCTTGCCGGTGCCGTTCTCGCCGGTGATGAGCACGCGCGCCGGCGTGCCCGCCACCTTCTCGAGCTGGTCGATCACGGCGCGGATGGCCCGCGACCGGCCCACGATCTCGTACCGCGATTCGATGCGCTGCCGCAGTTGCGCGTTCTCCTCGTGCAGCGCCAGGTGCGAGAGCGCGTTGCGCAGCGTGACGAGGATGCGATCGGTGTCGAGCGGCTTCTCGAGAATGTCGTAGGCGCCGAGTTGCGTGGCCTCGACCGCGGTCTGGATGGTGGCGTGCCCGCTGATCATCACGACCACGGCCGTCGGATCGAACTCCCGCAGGCGGCGCAGCGCTTCGAGCCCGTCGATGCCCGCCATCTTCACGTCGAGGAACACGAGCTGCGGCCGCCACCGTTTGTACTCGGCGATGCCGTCGGCCGCATTGGCCGAGGCCCGCACGTCGTACCCCTCGAATTCGAGGAGCTGCGCGAGCGCGGCACGGATGCCCTGCTCGTCATCGACGATGAGGATGCGGCGGCTCATGCCAATCGAGGGGGACGGCGGTTCATCGGTGAAAGCTACCCCGGTGCCATCGGCGCGCCAACGCCGCGGCGGCGATCACGGCAGCCCCTTGTAGAGCGTGAGATGGCCGTTGGTGATGCGGATGTCGACCAGGTACCTGGGCGTGGCGATGGGCAGCCCATTCGCGGACAGGCTGTCGGAGCGCACCCCCTTGCTCAGGCGCGCGATGAGCTTGGGAATGACCGCCTCTGGCACGGTGAGGTTGCGCAGCGTGAGCGTGCGCACCCGGAACTCGGTGAGTCCCGGACGAATCACGTGGAAGCTGCCGGCCAGCTGCATCCGCTCGCGGTCGCCGAGCAGCGACGCCAACGGGCCCAGCACGGCGCTCGCGCCCACCTCGCGCAGCTTCACGGATGCCCGGACCAGGAGCTGGTCGCCCACCACGGCCGCCTCGGCGCTGTCCGCCTCCTCGGGCAGCGCGCCGAGCAGCGCCCGCAGCACGTAGGCCGAGGCGTCGCCGGCCGCCACGTTCTGGAACACCGGACCCTTGAGTTCGCTCAGCGTATCCAGCGCCGCCTGCGCGCGCCGCGCGCCCATGAGCGTGAGCGGCTGCCAGTCGATGTGCGCCGCGGCGGCCGGCGGCGCGGCGTGGAAGTGAGACAGCCATCGATCGCGCGTGAGCCAGGCGACGAACCCCAACAGCACGAGCAGGACGAGGCAACCGAGGCGGGCGAGGCATCCCATGGGTCACGATTCCCGGAGAGGAGAGGCGTGCAGCAATTCATACGCGGCGCCTTCCGGGCGCAACGTGCTGCACATGAGATCGATGCTGCGAATCACGGTCGGAAACGACGCGCCCGCGCCGGCGCGCGCGGCGCGGCTGAGCGCGCGCAACTGCTCCACACCCAACTGATGCTTGACCCGGGCCAGCGTCACGTGCGGGCGGAACGGACGCGCGTCGAGCGGATACCCGAACGCCTCGCACCCCATCTCGACGTCGTGATGGACCAGTTCCAGTCGAGGCTCGTTGTCCATGCCGATCCATACGATGCGAGCCCGCCGAAAGTTCGGGAACGCCCCGAAGTCGCCCACCGCCGTGGGGATCGCGGCGTGGGCGCCGGCAGCCGCGTCCATGGCGGCGGCGATCCGCGGCACCTCGTGCTCCGGCCGCTCGCCGAGAAACTTCAGCGTCAGGTGCAGGCGCCGCTCGGCCACCCACGCCAACTGCGGGGCCGCGTCACGGAGCGGCGCCGCCGCAGCGTGGACCGCCGCCCGCGTGGACTCCTCGAGGTTAATCGCGAGGAACAGGCGCACCGGACGCCGGTCGCGTGAGCGCGGAGGGAGCGCCGGTGGCCGCGGCGGGCCCAACCCCGGCCAGCACGTTCAGGGCACCCGACCGGTACCCGCGGGGGTCGATCTCCACCGCGGCGAATCCGGCGGCACGCACGGCGCGCTCCACCGCCGCCGCGCCGTCCGCCGCGAGCCACCGGCCCAGCTCGCGCGACGCGATCTCCACGCGCGCCGTGTCGCCGTGGTGCCGCACGCGCAGATCGCCCGCCACGCCGAGCCGGCGGAGCTGCTCCTCGGCCACCTCCACCTGGCGCAGGCGCTCGATCGTGACGGCGGTGCCGTACGGCAGCCGCGACGACAGGCAGGGCGAGGACGGCTGGTGCCAGCTGGGAATGCCGCGCGCGCGTGAGCGTTCGCGGATGTCGGCCTTGGTGAACCCCAACTCGGCGAGCGGCGAGCGCACGTCGTGTTCGCGTCCCGCCTGCGCGCCGGGCCGGTAATCGCCGCGATCGTCGGCGTTGGTGCCGTCCACCACCGTATGAAAGCCGCGCGCGTGCGCCGCCGGCACGAGCTTGGTCCACAGCTCGGTCTTGCAGAAGTAGCACCGATTGACCGGATTGGCCGCGTAGCGCGGGTCGTGGATCTCGTCGGTATCCAGCTCGAGCACCGGCACGCCGAAGTCGTCGGCCACTCGGCGCGCCGCGGCCCACTGCACGGCGGGGTACGAGGCGCTGCGTCCGATGATGGCGAGCATGGCGTCGCGACCCAGCGCGTCCACGGCCATGCAGGCCAGGTAGGCTGAATCCACGCCGCCGCTGAACCCCACCGCCACCCGCGCCTCGGACCGCAACCACTGGATGAGCGCCGCCTCCCTGGACTCCGCATCCTGGCTGGGCGCGAACGATTCGTGCGACATGCACGAATGGTAGTTCGCCCGGGCGCGCGTGGGCAGGGCGGCCGGGCGCTGGGCGCCGAGCCGCGCGCGCGTCAGCGCGTGCCGCCCGGCGGGCAGAACGCCTTGATCTGGTTGGCCACGAACGGCCGCAGCGTGCCGAGGTACTGGAGGAACTGGTCCGCGGCCTCCGGGGCCGCGGACCGCCCGCTGGTGAGCCGGGCCGCCGCTTCCGTCAACGACGAGTCGGCCAGCCGGGACAGGTCGCAGCGCCTGGCCGCCGGGGCTTCGTTGGCCGCGTACTGGCCCACCGAGAGCGCCGACGCGCCCAGCAGGAACTCCGCCTGCGCGCTGGGATCGAGGCGCTCCGCGAGCGCCAGGAACCGGTGCGCCCGCTCGAAGTCCGCGCGCAGCTTGGTGCCGTTGGCGGCGGCGTAGAGCGCGTTGCCGCGCGCCAGCGCGAACTGCGCCACCGTGGCCGCGCCCTCGCCGTGCGCCAGCGCGCCGTTCAGCGCCGCGAGCGCGCTGTCCGGCGCGTTGAGGGCCATGTCGTAGACGGCGAGCTGCAGGAATCCGTGGGGGAGCGCCGGGTTGGCGGCCAGCGCGACTCGCATCTCACGCGCGGCGCCCGCCACATCGCCCGCGGCGTTGAGCGACTGCGCAGCCAGGGCGTGCAGATCGGCGTTGTCGGGAAAGCGGGACAGTCCGCGGGGCAGCGCCGTGGCGTTCTCCGATTGGAGCAACTGCACGTACAACGAATACAGCGAGGCGTCGGACCGGAAGCTGGCCACGCCGGCGGCCGCCGTGGACAGCGCGCGCTCCGGCTGACTGTCGGCGCGGTAGGCGGAGGCCAGGCGCAGGTAGAAGTCGGGATCGGCTCGCGCGGCGGCGTCTTGCGCCTCGAGGCGCTCGCCCGCGGCGATGGCGGCCGGCCAGTTGCCCGTGGCCAAGTGAACCAGCCAGCGCAGCTTGAGGAGCGGCAGATCTTCCGGATTGGCGTCGGTACCCCGGACGATGATTGGCTCGGCGAGGCGGGCGTTTCCTTCGCGCGACAGCGCCTCCACCACCTGCTGGAGGAGCGACGCGTTCAGCGAATCGGTGGCCAGCAGGCGCAGCCAGGCCTGGGACGCGTCGGCAAATGCGCCGCGCGTGTCGAGGGCCAGTCCCAACTGTTCGAGGGCGATCGGATCGGCCGGCGACGCGGCGAGCATGGCCCGGGCCACGGCGATCACGGAGTCGGTGAGATTGCCCGGCATGCGCACCAGCACGCGCAGCAGACAGGCGCGGGCGAGCGTGCTCCGCGGGTACGCCGCCACCCCCTGCGCCGCCGCCTTGGCGGCGCTGTCCAACTGGCCGTCGCGCGCGAAATTCTCGCAGCGCCGCAGCGGCAGCATCTGCCGTCGCGCAGCCACCGCCTCGTCGCCCACCGCACGCGCCGCCGCGTCCACCGTGGGCGCCTCGGCCACGAGCGGCTGCGCCATCTGCGAATCGCGGACCACGGTGAGCACGGCGCGCACGCGGACGCCGGTGGCCATCCGCGTCACCGTGCCCGTGATCTGCTCGTCGGCGCGGAAGTGGCGCGCGATGTCTCGCGCTTCGGATGGGAGGAAGGTCGAGTCCTCGTCGAATCCCGACTTCTCGAGCCAGTCGGCGACGTCGCCGGCCGAGACCACGCGCAGTTCGCGGCGAGAGAACGCATCGGCCACGCGATTGCGCACGAGGTCCGCGGCCCGGTGAGCCTGCCCACGGTCGGGGCCGTGGAACGTGGGCACGATCAGGACCTGGGCGGGGAATCGGCTCTGCGCCGCGAGCGGAGCGGCGCAGCAGAGCGAAGCGAGAATCAGCGCGCGGAAAGGAGCCATGAGGCACGGCAAGAGTGGACCGGACTGGAGTATGCGCGCCGGTGCACGGATTGGGCCAGCCCGCGGGCGCGCGCCCGCACGGCGCGCGAGGGGGGCGGGCCCCGGAAGGAACCCGCCCCCGCGCGTTCATTGGGGACGCCGTTGCAGCGTCAGCTTTCCGCGCGCGCGCAGATCGGCGCGCGCGGTTCGATCCGGCAGATAGATGCGCGCCGTGCGGGCCGCTCCGACGCCGGGAACGGTGTCGATGGATGCCGAGTTGACGCCGGCAAGCGCGTGGCGTGCCGCGACAAGTTCAGCGGCCGGTCCGACCACGGAATCCGCGATTCGGAACAGCCCCTCGCCCGCGCCCGCGTCGCCGTCGCGTTCCAGGATCGCGGCCAGGGTGGCCGCGGCGGCCGCGAGGTGCTCGGGCGTCGCGGCCTCGCGCGACATCACGATCACGCTCGGGCCCAGCGCGCCGCCCCGCCGAAGGATCACCGTGCCCTGACCGAAGAGCGGTTGGTCGGCCACGGCCACGATGACCGCGACGCGTCCCGGCGGCGGCGCCGGCTGCTGCTGAGCGCCCGCCGCCGGCGCGCCGAGCGCGCCCGCGGCGACCAGCGCCCCGATGACCAATGTGTTGCCGTGCATTCGCATGTGAAACTCCTTGGAGATGACCGGGTGAGGGCCGCGGCGCGGATGCGCCGCGGCCGAACGTGGTGGGTTAGCACCGCTGTTCGATCCATGAGTCCACGACGTACCAGGTGCGGCCGCCGTCGTACGACTGTTCGATCTGGATCAGCCAGAGCGTGCATTGCGGATCGGCGGCACCCAGAAGCGCGGGGTTGTCGCCGCCGCCGTCGTCGCACGTGGTCGCATCGTAGATCAGCTGCGTGCCGCAGACCGGTTGCGTCACGACCTCGGTGGGACACGGGCCGTTGGACGCGTTGGCGACCTGATCGTCGCCGGTGTTCCAACCCCATTCGAGCAGATACCAGTGCCACCGGGTGAGGATCTGATCGACGAGGGGTATGGGCAGTTGGAACCAGGCGCGGTGATGCGCCGACGCCGACAGGGTCACGCCGCACGACCGGCCGAAGTTGATGTTCGCGATCGGCGTGACCAGCGAACCGAGGAAGGTGCAGCTGGCCGTGGTGTTCGAGAGGCATCCGATCGCGCCCTCCGAATATCCCTCGTTGGAGACGATGGTTTTCGGATTCACCACCTGTCCCCTGTCGTCGTTGGACGAGTAGGTCACGTCGGTGTGCGCGCGAACGCCGTAGTACGTGACGATCGACGTGACGGCGCCCGCCGCGCCATTTGTGAACGCCTGCGTGCTCGACGCGACGATGTACGCCCGGGGAAACGTCTCCGGCGTGATCGGCACCGTGGGCGGGACGCCCGTCTCCGCCGCGCCGCTCGGCGGGATCGGCGGCGCCGGCACGGCGCTCGGGCCCCCGGACGCGGCGGCGAATGCCGAGCGGGCCGACTCCGACCACAGGGCGTCGGTGGCCAGGAAGTCCTGCAGCGTGCGGTTGCCGCCGGCCGCCCACGCGGCGGCCGTGGCGTGGATTGCCGATTCGGCGGGCGTGAGCACGCGCGCTCCAGGGCCGGCCACCAAGGGCGCCGGCGGCGGATCGGCGGCGGGGGGCCGCGCGTCGGGGCGCGTGGGCGCGTCGGCGCACGCGGCGGCCATCGCCAACGCGAGCGCGGCGACGACGGGGTGACGACAAGTGCGGTGTATGGACATGGGAATCCTCCGGGTTTGGGACATGAGGGGAGGCCCGGCCCGGTCCATAGGCCCGTGGAACAGCGAATCAGCGCCAGCGGTGTGGCCGGCAACGACAGCGTCGATTCGCTATGGCAAGGAGTCGCGCGGCGCCGCGTCCACGCCGCACCATCGCTGCAGCGGAGCCATGCGCAGCTCCGGCACCATCGCGCTCGGGAACTGTGGCACGCCGCCGCGCCTGGCCACGCCCCAGACCAGCCAGAGCGCGTCGGCGGAACGGCCGACGAATCGCGGCGACGAGTGGACCGCCGACAGCGCGCCACGCGGCGGCAGGCGCCACGCACTGGCGTCCCAGATCGCGAGCAGCAGCGAGTCGGCGATCACGCTCCGCGCCGCGACCGCGATCGCCCCATCGGGCAGCGGGGCGACGGCCAGCCCGGCCACTGCCGGAACGCCGCCCACGCCCGGGAGGAACTCCCACGTGGCTCCCGCATCCCGGCTCACGGCGTGCTGCACGCTATCGCTGAACATCTGCGACGGACTCACCCGCCGCAGCCAGAAGAGGTGCAGCTCCGCCGACGGCATGGCGACCAGTTGCAGTTCGTTCACCATTCGCGAGCCGTAGGACAGCAGCACGGTGGGTGCGGTCCACGTGGCGCCGCCATCGGATGAACGCGCGGCGAAGACGGCGTTGGTCACCCGGAGCGCGGGGGACCACAGACTGCCGACGAACACGAGCAACAGCCGCCCGCCCCCCAGCGCCGCGAGCGCCGTGGTGTTGGGCGTTGCGGAGTGGACATCGATCCATGACACGGCCCACGCCCCGCCCGCGCGCCGGATGATCGCCACGCCATCGTGGTCGACCCCGTCGACCTGGGCGGTGGCGGGCACGGCAATGGTGGGCGCGCCGCCGACCACCACGGTGGGGGCGGTGACGGTCCACGTCATGGATGCGGCGCGGAAGACCTGGTCCGGCGTGGACCACGCGCGGCCGTCGAACGTGGCGTGCCAGATCTCGGTGGCGCTGGGTTCCGGGCCGGTGGCCGTGTCCGCGGCCGTCCCCCAGTACACGTCGGCGACACCGCGCGGCCCGGGAAGGACGCGCGGCGCGAGCATCCGCGCGACTCCGGGCGGCAACGGCATGGGGCGCGGCGTCATCGCCGAGTCGAGGAGGAGCCCGGCGAGCGCGAAGTCGCCCGCGTCGGGGCGGTGTCCCGCGGAATCAATGGAGGCGAACACCGCCGAGTCCTGCCAGATGAACGACGGGCTGCCGAACAGCGCCAGACCTGCGGGCAGCGCCAGGGCGGCCGGCTGTTCCACGTATACCGGCTGCCCCCGCGCCGTGCGCGCGCCCCGGTCGGTGGCGATGCGCCACCGGGGGCAAGGCGAGGACGGGGCGGGAGCGCGTTCCGCCGCACGTGTGTCGGTCTGGGCGTCAGCCGCGGAAACCGCGGTGAGGGCGATAAGCCCGAGAGCCGCCGACACACGGGCGACGAACGAACGGCGAGGGTGACAACCCATGATGGTATCCGGGTGAGAAGCATGGAGGCTGCGATGCGCCCGGACCGCATCGGACATGGCATGAGTATGTTACGAGAGTGGATCTTCGGCGTGACCGTTTCCCTGCCGTCGTCATCAAACGGGTGCAGTGCGCGGCGACTTGCCAGCGACGGTCCGCAAGTCGTTTGGCAGCTCTTTGTGAGATCTTTGTCTTTTTCTCAGGGATTTCCCCACGCGGCGGCGGAAGAATTCCGATGGCACGCTGTCGCGATATGTGCAGATTGACGCGCGTCACAACAGTGACAGTTCGCGATTGGGTACGACTTTTTCGAGGGCAACAGACCGATGGCTTTCTTGTTGACGCTGGCGCGCGGAACGTTCGCGGCCATGATGGTGTCCGGCGGCGGCGGCGCACACCGGCAGGCGCCGGCGGCCTCCCAACCCGATACCAGCCAGATCACCGCACAGATGGTCGCCGCCGGACGCGGCATCTTTCACGGCCAGGGTGGTTGTTTCGTGTGTCACGGCGGCAGCCTGGAAGGCTCCCCGGTGGCGCCGCCGCTGGACAAGAAGGGCAAGCCGTGGATGGCCGCCAAGGACGGAACCTTTCCCGAGATCTTCCGTGTGGTCACGCACGGCGTGCCGGGCACGGTCATGATCGCTCATCCCAATGGGATCAGCGACGCACTCGCCACTGAAGTCGCCGCCTACATCTGGGCCGTGAATCACCACTCCGTGAAGCCCTAACTGGAGGTTCCATGAACCCGAGCCACTCGCGCGCCGATCGCGCACGTATGTGGATGCCGTTCCTGTTCGCCGCTCTGCTCATCGTCGTTCCCCAGCGCGCCGCGCGCGCGCTCGATACGCACGGGTCCGTGTACGGCGCCAGCGCCGACCGCGCCGTGCTCAATCGGAGCCTGATGAGCGCCATTGCCGCCGCCCACGCCGCCATTCCGGCGTTCTCGCGGCAGACCAAGCTCGCCTGCAGCGTGTGCCACTATCAGTTCCCCGAGCTCACGCCGTTCGGCCGCATGTTCAAGCTCAACGGCTATACGATGACCGGCCTCACGTCCATCGTGGCGCCCAACGACACCGCCAGCGATCCGAGCCTCAAGCTGTCTCCGATTCCGCAGATGGCGGCGATGTTCATGGTCTCCGGCACGCACACCGGCAAGGAATTGCCCGGCACGCAGAACAACACCGCCGAGTTCCCCCAGCAGGCCAGCCTGTTCCTGGGCGGACAGATCAGTCCCACGGTCGGGATATTTTCCCAATTCACGTATGAGCCCGACGCCGGCACGTTCGGCATCGACAACACCGAATTCCGCTACGCCGACCACCACGAGGTCGCCGGCCACGACCTGCTCCTCGGGCTCACGTTGAACAACAACCCCTCGATGCAGGACCTGTGGAACACGCTGCCCGCGTGGGGCTATCCGTTCATCGGATCCGGCACCGCGCCCGGGCCGATGGCGAGCACCCTGCTGGAAGGCGGGCTGTCGCAGGCCGTGATCGGCCTCGGCGCCTATTCCATGTGGGACTCGCAGCTGTACGCCGAGGTGAGCGCCTATCGCTCGGCACCGCAGGGCGCCGCCCTGCCGGCCGACTCGACCGCCGTGAACACCACCAGCGGCCTCGCCCCGTACTGGCGCATCGCCTGGCAGCACAACTTCGCCGCCGACTACCTCATGCTCGGCACCTTCGGCCTGCACGCCGAGCTGTATCCCGCGGGCGTCAGCGGCCTCACCAACCAGTTCACCGACTGGGGCTTTGACGGACAGTACGAGCATCCCTCGGGCGACGGCGCCATCATCGCCCGGGCCCGGTGGACGCACGAGTCGCAGCACCGGAACGCGGACTTCTATGCCGCCAATCCGGCGTCACAGTCGCTGGACAACAACCTGGCCTCGTTGAACGCCAACGTCTCGTGGGCCACGTCGCTCAAGTACGGGCTGTCGCTGGGCTACTTCCAGACCACCGGCACCGCCGACGCACTCATGTATCAACCCGGCGCCGTGACCGGGAGCGCCAACGGCAGTCCCGACAGCCAGGGACTGATGGGCGAACTCACCTACAACGTGTGGCAGAACCTGCGCTTGGGGGTCCAGTACGTGGCCTACACCAAGTTCAACGGCGGGACCACCGGGTATGACGGGTCGGGCCGCTCCGCCACCGACAACAACACCCTGTACACCTACATGTGGGTGGCATTCTAATACGCCAATAGTCACCCGCGCCGCTCCGGCGGCGCGAGCACCACAGGAAACACCTGACCGCCCCGTCGAGCCGTTGCTCGGCGGGGCGGTCCGCGCATTCCGGCGGGCCACCGGCCCCATCGGTACCCATCGCGCCAGCACCCCTCCCGGTAAACCAAGCGCGGCGTGCGAGTTGCATGGGCACACATATATCGCTCGACGCCGCCAACCGGCGCCCGACCGCCGCTCCGGTGACATCGCTCACACTGTGATCCGGACGCTTGACAAGCCAACCCGTGGACGCCGACCTTAGCCCCGCTGCACAAGGCATGTCGCGCGCCCCCGCCTCCGTGGCGGAATCACTCCGTGCCCCCCCGGGACTCCGATGTTGGCTGGCCGCATCCGCCGATGGCTGCGAATCGCCGCGTACAGCGCGCTGGCGTTCAGCGGCGTCACCTGCACCGAAAGCCCAACCGCACCCGGTGGGGCCCACGGCGGACGCGCGAGCCTCCGCCTGGCCCCGAGCTTTTCCGTGCAGAGCGCCGCCGTGTACCGGACCCTCGGCCAGTTCGGACTCACGGTGGACCACATCCACATCCACATCGATCATCCGCCGGCGACGGCGTTTGACACGTTGATCGCCGTGCCCGCTGGCGCCGATTCGCTCGTGCTCGACCTGCCGGTGATCCTGAATGCGCCCACCGAGCAGCTCCTCGTGCACATCGAGCTGCTCAGCGGCAACGAGGTCCTGTTCTCGGGCACCCAGACCATCACCGCCACCGTCGGCGGCACGTCGTCCGGTCCGCCGCCCAGCATCCCGATCGTCTACGTGGGCCCCGGCGCCGGCGCCACGCACCTCGCCATCGCGCCGCGCGACACGGCCATCCGGGTCAGCGGCACCGTGGTCTACCGGTACGCCGCCACCGACGACCACAGCGCGCCGGTGAGCGGGGTGGCCGTGGCGTGGAGCACGTCCGACGCCACCCTCGGGAGCATCGACGGCAACGGCGCCTTCACGCCCAGCGGCAAGCAGGGCGTGACACGGATCGTGGCCGCCACGCCCAACGGCCTGCGCGATTCCACCACGCTCACGATCACGGCGCCGCCCACGCGGCTGGTGGTGGTGAGCGGCGCCGGGCAGACCGGCACCGCCGGCAGCGCCCTGGCCCAGCCGCTGGTGGTGCAGGCGCAGACCGCCGACGGCACCCCCGTGCCGGGCGTGGCGGTGACGTTCACGGCGCCGGCCACCGGCACCGTGAATCCAACGTCGGCGCTCACCGACGCCGCCGGCCGCGCGCAGACCACGATGACGCTGGGCACCACGGCCGGCACACAGAGTTTCGGCGCCGCCGCCGGAGGACTCACCGGCGCCACGGCCGCCGAGTCGGCCACGGCCGCCGCCGCCGCGACACTCGCCAAGGTGTCGGGCGACGCGCAGGCGGACAGCGTGGGGCACGCGCTGTCGCATCCGTTCGTGGTCAGGGTCACCGACGCGTTCGGCAATCCGGTGGCCGGCACGACCGTCGACTGGACGCGCGTGGCGGGCGCCGGCACCCTCGCCGCGGCGTCGTCGACGTCGGATTCCGCCGGGCTGGCCAGCGTCGGCTACACGCTGGGCCCCGTGGTACGCGTGGATACCGTCTCCGCCGCCGTCCACGGCATCCCGGCGTCCGCGGTGCTGTTCACCGCGTCCGGCGAGGCGACCACCGCCGCGGCGATCGCGGTGGTCTCGGGCGACGCGCAGTCGGGGACCGTCGGCACCGCGCTCGCCAACCCGCTGGTGGTGAAGGTCACCGATGCCCACGGCAACGCCGTAGCCGGCGCGCACGTGACCTGGACCGTGACCACGGGCAGCGGCACCCTCACGCCGCCGCTCGCCGTGACCGACTCGAGCGGCAAGGCGCAGACCAGCTTCGTATTCGGCGCCACCGTGGGCACGTACGTGGTCACCGCATCGGTCGGCACGTCGATCAGCACGACGTTCCACGAGATCGCCGCGGCTGGCGTGGCGGCCGTCATGACCAAGACCGCGGGCGACACCCAGACCGTGGCCGCGAGCAGCGCGGTGCCGGTGAAGCCCACCGTCAAGATCACCGATGCATCCAAGAATCCCGTCGCCGGACTCCCCGTGACCTTTGCCGTCGCGTCGGGGGGCGGCAGCGTGACCGGCGCCAGCGTCACGACTAACGCCGCCGGGCTTGCAACCGTGGGCGGATGGACCGTGGGAGCGACCGGCGCCCAGTCGCTGCACGCCACGAGCGGCAGCCTCAGCGTCACGTTCACGGCCACGCTGATCGGGACCACCAATCGCGTCGCGTCGATACTCATGACCCCGCATCTGGACACGCTCACCTCGCTCGGCGACACGTACACGCTCACGGCGCAGGCGCACGACACCGCGAATGCGGTGGTCGCGGACACGTTCACCTGGGTGAGCCGGGTGCCGGCCACCGCCACGGTGAGCAGCGCGGGCGTCGTGACGTCCGTGGCGAACGGCAGCACGTGGGTGGTGGCGAGCGACGCCAGCGGGAAGCAGGATTCGGCGCAGATCGTGGTGCAGCAACGGGTGGCGACGGTGAACATCACGCCCTCCGCGCGCAACATCTACCTCACGCGCACGTACACGCTCACGGCGGCGGCGGTGGACGGCCGCGGCCATGCCATGACGGGCACGCCCACGTTCACCTGGGCCACCAACGCGCCGGCGGTGGCCACCGTGAGCTCGGCCGGTCTCGTGACCGGCGTTGGGCTCGGCGGGGCGCAGATCAGCGCCACCACGGGTTCGATCACCGGCGTGGCGACCATCGGCATTCTCACGCCCATCACCCGCATCGTGGTGGGCCGCGATTCCTCCGCCCTGCCGGTGACCGACACCACGTCCCTCACCTCGCTCACCGCGACGCGCACGTTCACGGCCGTGGCCCACGACACGCTCGACGCGCCGATGACCGGCGTGACGTTCACCTGGACGTCCACCAACGGCTCCGTGGCCGTGCTCGATTCGATCACCGCCACCACCGCGCGCGCCACGGCGGCGGCCAACGGCCTCACGGCGATCACGGCCGTGGCGCAAGGCATCACCGGCAGCGCCACACTGAAGGTGTCGCAGGTGCTGGCGTCCATCCAGTTGACGCCGGCCGCCGACACGATCGCCGTGACCGGGTCGGCGGCGCTTGTGGCCCGCGGCCTCGACGCGCGTGGAAAGTTCATCTCGGGCGGCACGTTCACGTACACGTCGGGATCGCCGGGCGTGGCCACGGTGAATGCGAGCACCGGCGCGGTGACCGGCGTGGCCAACGGCACGGCGTTCATCACGGCATCCAGCGGGTCGATCACGTCCAATCAATCCACGATCACAGTGGGCGGGACGGTGCCGGCGGCGATCTCGTTCGGACGCGACACGCTGTCGGTGGGGCGCGGCTCGAGCGCGTCGATCCCGATCTACCTGAGCAAGCCCAATGCGGCGCCCGTCACCGTGCACCTCACCGTGGGCGACACGACGGCGTTCTGGTCGAGCGCGAACGTGGTGATCCCCGCCGGACAGACGGCGGTGAACGCCACGCTCAATGGGCACAACGCCGGCACCACGATCGTGACCGCCGTCGACAGCAGCGGCACCGGCTATTCCAGCGCCACGGCGGTGCTGGCCGTGCAGGCGTCGATGAAGCTCACCAGCACGTATTACGCGATCAACACCACCGATCAGGTGAACACGCAGGTGTTGCTGTCCGATCCGTCGCCGGCGGGCGGCACGTACGTGACGTTCAACTACGGCACCGCGGGCGTGGCGGCGGTGTCGCCGAGTCCGGCGTTCATTCCCGCCGGGCAACTGGCGGCGGACATCCAGATCACCGCGGTCGACTCCGGAACCACGACCATCACGCCCACCGCGATCGGGGTGAACGGTACGGCGTCGAACTTCACGGCGTATGGCGCGTGGCTGCGCTTCAACAACACGAGCATCCGGCTGGGCGCGGGCCAGTACGAGCCCAGCGTCTATCTGTACATCCCCACGTCCAACAACCTGCCGGTGGCGATCACGCTCACCAGCTCCGATTCGACGATCGCGGCCGTGCCCCACACGGTCACCATTCCCGGCGGCAGCAACTACGTGTATTTCACCACCACGGCGCTGGCGACTGGCACGGCCACCATCACGGCGTCGGCGCCGGGGTGGACCACGACCAACTCGCTCGCCGTGCTCAACACCGCGCCGCACGTGGGGATCTGCTGCGGCTACGCACTGGTGACCACGAGCCCGGCCGTCACGGTGGCCGTGTACTCGGAAGACTCCCTCAAGGCCGCGCACTACCGCACCAACTCGCTCGTCGTGCGCCTCCACTCCACCGACACGACGGTGATGAAGGTGCTGGACTCGGTGGTGACGATCGCCCCGGGTACGTACTACAACGGCACGGCGCGCGTGATTCCTGGCGGGCTGGGCGGATCGGCGTACATCGTGGCCAGCGCGAGCGGGCACACGAGCGACTCCACGCAGTACACCGTCACCGGGCCCAAGCTGGCGTTGAGCTGGACGGCCAATCGCCTCGGCCTCGGGCAGCAGGACGTGAACCTGTACGTGTACACGCCGAACGCCGTGACCTCCCCATTGGTGGTCAATCTGCTCAGCGCCGACACGAGCATCGTCGGCGTGCAGCCGACGGTCACGATTCCGCAGGGCAGCAATTACGCGTACTTCAATGTCCGCGGCAACGGCCTGGGCACGATGCCGATCATCGCCAGCGCCATCGGCTACCAGGCCGACACGGCCACGTACACGGTCACCACGCCGCGCGTGGTGCTGTCGGGGGGCACGACGCTCAACAACTTCGGCCCCGCGCAGGGCATCGCCGTGTACTCCGAAGACTCCGTGGGATCGGCGCACTACCGCATGACGCCGCTCACGGTGTCGCTGTCGTCCAGCGATACCACGGTGCTCCGTTCCGACTCGTCGTCGGTGACCATCGCGGCCGGCCTGTACTACGCGAATACCGCCACCGTGACCCCGACCGGCGTCGGCACGGCCAAGCTCTACGCCACGGCGGCGGGGCAGCGCGGGGACAGCAACAGCTTCACCGTCCAGACGCCCAAGCTCAATCTCACCCTCTACAACTACACGATCGGCAAGGGCCAGCACCGCAGCCCCACCGACTTCTACGCCTACACCCCCAACAGCCGTCCGACGCCGGTGACCGTGACGTTCACCCAGAAGCACGCCGCGGTGGACTCGCTCACCGCCACCTCGCTCACCATCCCGGCGGCGAGCAACTACCAGTACTTCTCGTTCTTCGGCCTGACCAAGGGCGCCGACACGATCGTCGCAACGGCCACCGGCTACCTGCCCGACACGGCGTACGTCACGGTCACCACGCCCAAGCTGGCCACCAGCGGATTGCCGGGCAGCACGACGACCACGAATCCGCCGTTCACTGTCAACGTGTACGCAGAGGACAGCATCACGAGCAGCGCCCACTACGTCTCCGACACGCTCGTCATCGCGGCGGTGTCCAGTGACACCAACGTCATCCGTCCGGCGCAACCGTACTTCCGCATTCCCAAGAACGCCTACTACGCCTCGACCACGGTGAACATCGTGGGTCCGGGCACGGCATCCATCACCTACTCCGACTCGGCGGGCACCGGCTACCTGCCCTCCACCACCAACACCGTCACGGTCACCGGCCCGTCGCTGGCGCTCAGCACGTCGAGCACCGTCCTCGGCATGCGGCAGACCACCGGCGCGTCGGGCGTGTACGTCTATGTGCCCAACGCCGTGGCCACCCCGCTGGTGGTGACCCTGGCCAGCACGGGCACGCGCGTGGCCACCGTGCCGGCTTCGGTCACCATTGCGGCCGGACAGACCTACGCCTACTTCGGCGTCACGGCGCTGGATACCGTGGGCACCATCCAGATCCAGGCCACGGCCACCGGCTACCGCGCCACCTCGATGACCGCGCAGGTCACGCAGCCCAAGTTCCAGATCTACACCAGCGGCCAGGTCAACACCACATCGCCCAAGCAGGGCGTGACGGTGTACGCCGAGGACGCCAACGGCACCACGCACTACACCACGGAGAACGTCACCGTGACGCTGGCGTCGTCCAGCCCCACGGTGGCGTCGCTCGACTCGACCACGGTCACGATCCCGGCGGGCGGCTACTACAACAACCTCGCCACCTGGTCGCCGGGGCTCGTAGGCACGGCGCAGCTCTCGGCGTCCGACACGCGCGCCGCGATCTACAAGTACAACACGGGCACGGTGAATACCGCCGTGATCAATCCGTCGCTCACGTTGGGCAACTTCAACACGCTCGGCATCGGGCAGTATGCCGACAACTACTTCTATGTCTCGGTGCCGGACAATCAGGTGAATCCGCTCACCGTGACGCTCGCGCATCCCGGCACCGCCCGCACCACGGCACCGGCCAGCGTGGTCATCCCAGCCGGGAGCAGTTACGCGTACTTCCGGGTGATCGGCGCCTCCGCGGGCACCGATACCCTCGTCGCATCGGCGTCGTCGCCCTTCCACAACCCGGCCACGGCGTACACGGTGGTGGACAGCGGACGCATCGACCCGCTCGGCGGGTGGCCCACTTCGCTCTCGTTGTCGGGCGCCGACTCGGTGGCGATCACGTTGTATGCGCGCGATCCCTCGCAGAACGTGCGTAACGTGCTCGCCGCCACCACGTGGACGCTCACGCCCAATGCGAACATCGAGTTCGTGACGGGCGGCGCGACCAGCAGCGTGATCACGAGCATCGCGGTGCCCGCCGGCGCGCAGTCGGTGACGTTCTACGTCAAGGCGCTCAGCGCCGGCACGGCGAGCGCGACGTTCACGGCCGCCAACTACAAATCGTATACCAACACCTTCACGGTGATGCCATGACCATGCGCCCACTCCGCGCGTTGATCCGCGCACTGCCCGTCACCCCATGCGTTGGCGCCGCGTTCGCGGTGGCCCTTGCCGCGGGCGCCGCGGCCGCGCAGTCAGCGCCGCCCAAGCCGGAGCAGTACACGCGCCCCCTGCCCACGCTCGCGCCGCCCCACGCGCCGCCACCTCCTGCCGCCGCGCCAGTGGTTTCCGCGGCGCGACGCGCCGCCACGCCCGCGCCGGTCAAGGCCATGAATCCGGCCAGCCCGCCGCCCATCGCGCCCGCGCCGCGCGGCGCGGCGCCTGCTGCCGCATCGCTCGCCGTTCCCGCGCCACCCGCGGCGCGCGTGCCCCCGCCGCCACCGGCCCGCGCGCCGGCACCCGCGGCGCCGAGCGTGTCGCGCTCCGTGGCCCCACCCAGCGGGCCGCCCCCCGCCGGCACGACCATGCGCTGCAAGGACGGCACCTATCTGAGCGGAACGCCCACCGCCGACCGCTGTGACGCGCGCGGCGGCGTTGCCGCGGTGTTCGCGGAGAAGGCCGCGCTGCCAATTCCGAGACCGCATCGCCCGTAGCGGAGCGTGCTACCGACCCGTGCGGCTCTACACCACAAGCGTTCCGCACGCCGGCGCCCCCGACCGAAATTCCGGCGGCGTGCGCGCCACGCTGGAGTAGAACTCCACCGCATCCAGATCTGACACGCCGAAGTCGCGGAGATCAGGCGGAAGCACGCTCGGCACGTTGGGGTCAGGCGTGTAGACGTTGATGCCATCCACGAAGATCTGTGCGAAGCATGGGCGCGGCGGTCCGCGAAATTCGTCCGGTCCTTGCTGCGTGGCGGAGGCAAGGTATTCGGAGCCATCTTCTGCGCGTACGAAGTGGGCAACACTGCGGGCGCGCAGCAGGTCCACAACGGTCTGGCCCGCGTTGCTGTCGAGTTGTGCGCGAGTGAAGAACGTCCCGCCACCGTCGGCTCGGCGACGTTCGAAGTCCGACATCCGCATATCGATTTTCCGGGCGTTCACGGCGACCAATGGGAGGTCCACGGGCAAGACGTCGAGCAGGACCTGGACCGGCGCCACCGCATCGGCACCCACCTCGACCGTGGTGACCGTCGGCCGGTAGCCGATCTTTCCCACCCTGAGCGCGTGCCTCCCGGACCTCACCCCAGCCGCGCGCAGTATGCCAGCCGAATCCGTGGCCCCAAGGCGCGCCGAGTCATCAAGGACAACGGACGCTCCCGCGATCGGCGTCCGCGTCGTTGTCTCAAGGACGCGGACCACCACGCGCTGGCCGAACGCCGAACGCAACGGCCACCACGCGGCGACGATCACGATCGTCGCCAAGACCCTGCCGAGTCGCACGCGGCCTCCCGTGAACCGTGTCTCGCCGGAATATACTGTACATACCCCCGCACCCGCCCAAGCTGACACCAAACTGACAATCACGGCGCATTCGTAAATTCTCACTACCGCGCGCCGTGTACGGCCCCTATCATCGCTTCGCAGCCGCATCGCAACGTGCGGCGTCCCCCCCGATGCGCGCGATAGAGGCACTCCCCATGGACGGGTCCGCTACCCGGCCGCGCCGATGGCGCTGGCTGGCGATCATTCCGCTCGCGATCGTGCTGTGGCTCACGATCACCGCGTCCGGGCGCGCCGCGCGACGACAGTTCTTCGCCGCGCTGCGCATCGCGCGTCCGCAGGGCGTGAGCGTGACGGTGCCCGCGTTCTCCGGCCCCACCGGCTCGCGGCGGCTGCAGGACGCCGTGGCCGGCATGCTGGCCGACAGCGCCCACGTCACCCGCGAAGCGCGCGATACGACCGTGGCCGACGCGGCAGCCGCCGCGCGCCTGGCCAGCTTCACGCCGCGGCTGCCGGCCGCCCGCAAGGATCCGCCCACGCTGTCGGTGGAGAGCGCGCGTTCGATCACGATGCGCGTGAATCGCAACGGACTGCGCACCATCTTCACCGAAGCGGGATTGTCCGCCACGGCGCTGCCGGCGGCGATCGACGGCGCCACGCTCACCATCGACACGCCGGCCGCCATCCGGGCCCGATACGGACACTGTCCGGTGGACGAAGGGCAGACGCTCACCAATCAGATCGCGCAGCGGCCGCCGGCCTCCACCGACAACGGCGATTGCGTGATCCTCGAACAGCGCCCCGTGGTCACGGCGCAGATCCCGACGGGACTCGACATGCAGCAACTGGCCGGCGTGGCCGTGGAAGTGGCCGGGATGAGCCCCAACCAGGCCAGGGATTTTCAGCAGGCGGTCACGTGGCCGGCCGCGCTCGCGCTCACCATGCCGCGCTTCATCCGGTCGTACCAGATGGTGCAGGTGCACGGCGCATCCGCGATGCTCTTAAACACGGCCGGCCGGCGCGGCCCCACGTACGAACTGCTGTGGACCGCCGGCGGACGCGTGTATTCGCTCACCGGCTACGGCAGCTCCGCCGACGCCGTCCCGCTGGCCAACTCCATGCCCGACGCGGGGACCGCCCCATGACCGCATCCACGGACTTCGCCATCGAGACGCACGCGCTGCACAAGGTGTTCGGACCGCAGGTGGCCGTGCGCAGCCTCACGCTCGCCGTGCCGCGCGGCGAGATCTTCGGGTTCCTGGGGCCCAACGGCGCCGGCAAGAGTACCTCGATCAAGATGCTGCTGGGCCTGGTGCGCCCCACCGCCGGCACGGCGTTGGTGCTCGGCGCCCCGGTGGGCGACGTCGAGGTACGGCGGCACATCGGCTTCCTGCCCGAGGATTTCCGCTTCTACGAATGGCTCACGGCCACGGAACTGGTGCGACTGCACGGGCGTTTGTGCGGGATGACCGCGGCCCAACTGCGGACGCGAGTGCCCGACGTGCTCGACCTGGTGGGGCTCACGCCGCACCGCCACCGCACGCTGCGCGGGTTCTCCAAGGGCATGCTGCAGCGCATCGGGCTGGCCCAGGCGCTGGTGCACGAGCCGCAGCTCATCTTCCTCGACGAGCCTACGTCGGGGCTCGACCCGATGGGGCGCCGCATGGTGCGCGACATTCTGCGCGCCGAACGCGACCGCGGCGCCACCGTGTTCCTCAATTCGCATCTGCTCAGCGAGATCGAGGTGACGTGCGACCGCGTGGCGTTCATCAGGGACGGCGAGGTGGTGGCCACCCGCGACCTGGGCACGGGCTGGCAGGACGAGACGCGCGTGGTCGTGCATGCCCGCCACGTGTCGAACGACGCCATGGCCGGCCTCGCGCAGTGGACTTCGGCGCCCCAGCTCGACGGCGACCAGCTCCAGTTCAGCGTGTCCGCCGAGAGCGTCCTGCCCGACGTCGTGCGGCATCTGGTGCAGACGGGGGCCGACGTGTTCCGGGTGACCCCGGAGCGACCGTCGCTCGAGGAGGTGTTCGTCACGCTCATGGGGGAGGACCGCGGACTATGAAGGCGATCTGGATCATGGCCGGCCTCACCCTGCGCGAGGCCGCGCGGCGGAAGATTCTCTGGACGGCGCTCGTGGCCGGAGCGCTGCTGCTCACCGTGTTCGCCGTGGCGATGCACCTGCAGGTGATGGAATTCCAGGGGCGCGCGATGTCGCCCTTCGTGCGCTATCAGGTGGAAGCCGGCATGCTCATGATCGGCCTCTATACCTGCGACCTGCTGGCCGTGGTGCTGACCATCCTCACGTCCATCGACACGCTGGCCGGCGAGATCAGCTCGGGAACCATCCACGCCATCGCCACCAAGCCCATCGCGCGCTGGCAGATCCTGGTGGGCAAGTTCCTGGGATTCGTGGGGATGATCTCGGCGTACGTCGTCGTCACCTTCTACGCCACGATCTGGGTGGCGTACGCCACCACGGGCGTGCTCCCGCAGCATCCCGTGCGCGGATTGCTGCTCGTCGTGTTCGAGTGCGTGCTCGCGCTCAGTCTCACGTTCATGTTCGGCACCTGGTTCTCGACGCTCACCAACGGCGTGATGGTGCTGGGGCTGCAGGGCGTGGCGTTCATGGGCGGGTGGCTGGAACAGGTGAGCGGCTTCTCGCAGAGCGTGCACATCGTGACGCTGGGGATCGTGTCGAGCCTGCTCATGCCGGGCGAGTCGCTCTGGCGCCGCGCCGCGTACGAGATGCAGACGCCCCTGGCGGGGTCGCTGTCGTTCTCGCCGTTCGCCAACGTGTCCATCCCGAGCCTCACCGCCGTGGCGTACGCCGCGGTGTATCTGGGCGTCGCGCTCGCCGTGGCGCTGTACCACTTCAATCAGAGGGATCTGTAGACGGCCGCGGGTGGGGCGGGCGCTGTCCCTACCCCACCCGCGGCCGGTACCGCAGCGCCTCCGCCACCGGCGCCGCGCCCACCTCGCGCTCGCCGGCCAGATCGGCGATCGTCCGCGCCACCTTGATCACGCGGTGATACGCCCGCGCCGACAGGCGCAGCGCGTCGGCCGCGCTGGTGAGCATGGCCCGGGCCTCGCGCGTGAGTCCGCCATGCAGGTCCAGCCACCGCCCGCCGGCGTGCGCGTTGCACCGGGCGCTATTCAACTTCGCATATCGTTGGCGCTGCACGCCGCGCGCCGCGTCCACCCGGGCGCGGATCGCCGCCGACGGCTCGCCCGCCACCGCCGACCCATCGCCGAACAGCGTCATCGGCACCGCCCCCACGCTCACGTGCATGTCGATGCGGTCGAGCAGCGGCCCCGACAGCCGCGCGCGGTACCGCTGCACCTCGCTCTCGGCGCACACGCACGCGCGCGACGGATCGCCGGCGTGGCCGCAGGGACAGGGGTTCATGGCGCCCACCAGCGTGAACCGCGCCGGGAATCCCACCGCCTGCATGGCCCGCGCGATCACCACCCGCCCGTCCTCCATAGGCTGCCGCAGCGCCTCGAGCACGTAGCGCGGAAACTCCGGCATCTCGTCCAGGAACAACACGCCGAGGTGCGCCAGGCTCACCTCGCCCGGCCGCGGGCTGCTGCCGCCCCCTACGAGCCCGGCCGTGGAGATCGTGTGATGCGGCGACCGGAACGGCCGCTCCGCGCACAGCGCGCCCGAGCCCGCAGTCAGGCCGGCCACCGAATGGATGGCCGTCACCTCCAGCGCTTCGTCGCTCGTGAGCGCCGGCAGGATGGACGGCAGCCGGCGCGCGAGCATGGTCTTGCCCGCGCCCGGCGGGCCCACCATCAGCACGTTGTGGCCGCCCGCCGCCGCGATCTCGAGCGCCCGCTTGGCGCTCTCCTGCCCCACCACGTCGGCGAAGTCCAGCCCGTCGGTGCCGCCGCGCGCCACCGGCGGCAGTGCCGGCGGCGGCAGAGAATCGGCCCGCATCCACTCCACGAGCTGGGTGAGCGTCTGCGGAGCGCACACCCTGACGCCATCCACCAGCGCCGCTTCGGCCGCGTTGTCGCTGGGCAGCACCAGGGTGCGGCCGCCGGACGCGCTCGCCGAACGCCGCGCCACCGGGAGCACGCCCCGCACCGCGCGCACGCTCCCGTCCAGTCCCAGCTCGCCCAGCACCAGCACGCGCGCCGCCATCCCTTCGGGCACCACGCCCAACGCGGTGAGCAGTCCGATGGCGATCGGGAGGTCGAACGCCGAGCCCGTCTTGTGCACATCGGCCGGGGAGAGCCCCACCGTGATGCGCCGCGGCGGCAGGGCGAGCCCCGAGTTGGCGAGCGCGGCGATCACGCGCTCACGGCTCTCCTTGACCGAGCTGGACGCCAGCCCCACGATGCTCCATTGCGGCAATCCCGGCGACACGTCCACCTCGACCGTGACGTCGTAGGCTTCTATGCCCAGCACGGCGGCCGAGCGGATGGCGGCGAGCATGCGGGGCAAGTTGGCGCGCCGGTGCGGGGGCCCCCCAACCAGATTCCCGCCGTGGGGGCCAAATCCTCGTCCCGGAACGCACGAAGGGCGCCCATCGGGGCGCCCGTCGCGCAATTGTGGGATCGGCGATTCAACCGCTCGCGGACCTACCCCGAACCGAGTTGCTTCCTCACCTCGCGCGATCCGTTCGACACGCCCAGCGCCACGCTCGCGCCGAACATGATTGCCGTGCCCCCGCCCACCAGCGGCAGCAGCCAGACGATGGGCGCCGCCACCAGGGCGGCCACTACTCCCGCCACGATCGGGGCCTTGAGCGTGTGGATGCTGTCCACGTACCGCAGCTTCTGCTCCACGAAGCGGCGCGCGGCGATGTACCCGAACACGGTGGCGGCTACGGTGGCCGCAAAGCCGATGAATTGGAACACGGGATCTCCCAGTAGCGTTCTCGTGTGTCCCTACGTCGCCGCCGCACGGAGGTTTCAGCGTGATCCGAACGTGACGGCAAACACTAGTGCCTCCCCCGGTCGGCCGATAGCTTTTCGGTGCGCCGGCGACCGGCGCGCATCCCCTGTCTCGCCCCTGCATCCCGCCCTCTCCGGAGCCGCCCGATGTACACCCTGCGCGTGATCCGACACGACCGACAGGACCTGGTGCTGGCGGACTGCACGAGCACCGTGGTGCCGGCGCGGGGCGAGACGCTGGTGCTCGACACGCTCGACGCCCGAGGCGAGGCCGCGGGGCCGAATACCTGCTGGCGGGTGGTGGCGGTGACGGTCCACGTCCCCTCTGCCAGGTCGGTGCCCGACGGCGGCGGCGCCCCGCTGCAGGTGCGGCTGGTGGAGGTGTTCGTGCGACCCGACGGCGTCGGCATCCCCGAGTTGGCCCAGAGCGCGCAGGAGATCCTCTCTGAATCCCGGATGTAGGCGGACCCCGGCGTGACGCATATCGCTTCGTCCGAGCCATACTCGGTCACCCACCAACTCCCGCCGCATCTGGCCAACTGGGAGCTGCCCCCCAACTGGGCGTGGGGCCCCGAAGGGCTGCGCTTTGGCCACCGGCATTACCAGGAGCTCGTGGACGCCCTCGGCCGCTCGCTCTCCCTGGTGAGCGTGCCCGACGCGTCGCACGAGGCCTGGCTCGCCTCCGAAGCGCGGCACCTGGCGCACCGCAATCACCCCGCCGTGCCCACGACCTACCACTACTGGGCCACGTACGGCGTGAGCCGCCATGGACCCGGCTATCTCCGCCGCTGGATCGCCGGCGAAACCGTGGGCGCGCACGTGCGCCGCGCCGGCATCGACGACGTGCCCGCCATGCTGCGCGTGCTGCGCGAGGTGGGCTCGGCGCTCACCTATCTGCACGACGCCGGCTCGACGCACGGCGCGGTGTCTCCGGAGACCGTGTGGATCGCGCCCATGGGCCGCCTCTGGATGCTCGGCTGGGAATGGGCCATTCCCACCGCCGACATCCCGGCGGGGCTGTCCCCCGACCCGGCGTGGCTGGCCACGCCCAGCGAATGGACCGGCGGCGCGTGGGCCCCCACGCCGCTCAGCGACCAGTGGCAGCTCGCCGCGCTCTGCTTCTTCGCGCTCACCGGCGAGCAGCCTCCGCCCAGCGACGTGCCGCCCATCGCGCTCGTGCGCCCCGACTGTCCGAAGTCGGTGGCCACCGTGCTCGACCGCGCGCTGCGCGAGCATCCCGACGAGCGGTTCCCCAGCGTGGCCGCCATGCTGCGCGCCGTGGATCGGGTGGTGGGCAGTCGCACCATGCTCATCTCCGGCGACGAGGACGTCGCCAAGCCGGGCGAGTCGGAGGAGGCGCGGCTGCGCTGGGCGCTGGGCGACGACTACGACGTGCTCGCCCCGTTGGGCACGGGATCGTTCGGTTCGGTGTGGCGCGTGCGCGACCTGTCGCTGGGGCGCGAGGTGGCGCTCAAACTCCTGCATCCGCACATCGCGCGCGACGAGGTGGCGGTGGGCCAGTTCCGCCGCGAGGCCCAGTTGGCGGCGCAACTCGCCCACCCGGCGATCGTCCCGATCTACGACTTCGATTCGCGCGGCAGCGTGGCGTGGTACACGATGGAGCTGGCCGAGGCCGGCTCGGTGGCCGAGCTCGTGCAGCGCGCCGGCGCCCGCCCGCTGGCCGAGATCGCGCCGCAGGTGGACCTCGTGCTCGACGGATTGGCGGCGGCGCACGCCATCGGCGTGGTGCACCGCGATCTCAAGCCCGAGAACATCGTCATCGACCGCTACCGCCGCTGGCGCATCGCCGACTTCGGCATCGCCAACATCTGGGGACAGGAGGCGCCCACCGCCGCGGGCACGCCGGCATTCGCGCCCCCCGAGCAGCTGCTCGGCGAGACGCAGGATTCGGCGGCCGACTGCTACTCGCTGGCGGCGATCGTGTACTTCGCGCTCTCCGGGGCGCCCCCGTACGGCGAGGCGGACGTGCGCTCGGTGCTGGCGCGCGCGCTGTCGGTGGATGCGGACCTCGAGCGATTTCCGGAGGAGATCGCCGACTGGCTGCGCAAGGGGCTCGACCCCGACGTGCGGCACCGCTTCCAGGACGCCGCGGTGATGAAGCGCGCCTGGCGCGTCGCCGTGCGCGCCGTGGCCCAGCGCGAACGCCGCGCGCCCTGGTGGCGCCGCTGGCTGGGGGGCGACGGCGGCACCGGGCTCTGGGGTTCGGACGAACCCGCCGGGGCATGACGCGCCAGGCATAGCCACATGCCCATCGAGACGATCGATCCGGCCACCGGCCAGCGCGTGCGGGTATTCGCCCCGCACACCGCCGCCGACGTCGAACAGCGGCTGGCGCGCGCCGCGGCGGCGGCCCGCGCCTGGCGCGACACGCCCACCGCCGAGCGCGCCCGCGTCGTGGCCAGGGCCGGCGCGCGGCTCGACGACGATCGCGAACGCTACGCGCGCCTGATGACGCTGGAGATGGGCAAGCTCATCGGCGCCGCGCGCGACGAGGCCGCCAAGTGCGCCGCCGCCTGCCGCTTCTACGCCGAGCACGCCCACACGATCCTCGCCCCCAAACGCGTGCCGGTGGACGGCGAGCAGGCGCGCGTGGAGTTCCATCCGCTGGGCGTGGTGCTGGCCGTGATGCCCTGGAACTTTCCGTTCTGGCAGGTGATCCGGTTCGCCGCCCCGGCGCTCGTGGCCGGCAACGTGGCGCTGCTCAAGCACGCGTCCAACGTGCCGCAGTGCGCGCTGGCCCTCGAAGCGCTGTTCGCCGACGCCGGCGCCCCGCCGGGCGTATTTCAGACATTACTCATACCGTCGGCCGACGTGGCCGGCCTGCTCGCCGACCCGCGCGTGGCCGCGGCCACCCTCACCGGCAGCGAGGACGCCGGCTCGCAGGTGGCGATGACGGCCGGCCGCCATCTCAAGAAGACGGTGCTCGAACTGGGCGGCAGCGATCCGTTCATCGTCATGCCCAGCGCCGACCTCGACCGCGCCGTGGAGACGGCCGTGCGCGCCCGCACCGTGAACAACGGCCAGTCATGCATCGCCGCCAAGCGGTTCATCGTCCACGAGGCCGTGGCCGACGCGTTCACCGAGCGGTTCGTGCGCGCCATGGCGGCGCTGATCGTGGGCCACCCGATGGACGACCGCACGCAGGTGGGGCCGCTGGCCAGCCCGCGCCTCGCCGCCGACCTCGAAGCGCAGGTGCGGCGCTCGGTGGAGCTTGGGGCGCGCGTGCTCACCGGCGGCCGCCGCATCGACGGGGCGGGCTCGTACTTCCAGCCCACCGTGCTCGCTGACGTGCCGCCCGGCTCGCCGGCGTACGCCGACGAACTGTTCGGCCCCGTGGCGTCGCTGTTCCGCGCCCGCGACCTCGACGACGCCATCCGGATTGCCAACGACACGCGGTTCGGGCTCGGCGCCAGCGCCTGGACGCGCGATGCCGCCGAGGCCAGGCGGTTGGCCCGCGACCTGGAGGCGGGCAGCGTGTTCGTGAACGCGATGGTCGCGTCCGACCCGCGGTTCCCGTTCGGCGGCGTGAAGACGTCGGGCTACGGCCGCGAGTTGAGCGGCTTCGGGCTGCGCGAATTCGTGAACGTGAAGACGGTGCGCGTGCGGCTGTAGCTCACGCCGGCCGGAGGACGATGCGCACCGTGGTGCCCCGGCCGACGACGCTCGCCACGTCGATCGTCCCGTCCCACCCTTCGATGAGCTGGCGGCTGATCGCCAACCCGAGCCCGCTCCCGCTCGTGCGCGTGGAGAAGTGCGGCTCGAAGATGCGCGGCAGGACCTCGGGCGCGATCCCGTGCCCGTCGTCGCGCACCTCGATCGTCACCGTCCCATTGCGGGACAGCGTGGTGGTGATCGTGGCCGCGCCCGCCAGCCGCGCGTTCTCGTAGATGTTGAGCAGCACCTCGCGCAATTCGTCGCGCTGCGCCGCCGCCAGGCACCGCGCCTCGGCCCCCTCCAGCGCCCAGCGGACATTGCCCTCGCCCATGCGCTCCAGCCCGATCAGATCCCGCACCACCGCGGCGACGTCGGTGTCCTCCACCGGCGGCCGCTCGTGCGGCGCCGCCCCGTAGCGGCTGAACGCCCGCGCGATCTCGTCCAGGTGGTCGATCTCGGCGAGAATGCGCTCCACGTTCTCGTCCAGCACCCGATCGAAGTCCACCCGCTTGTCGGCGCGCGCCCGGCGCAGATGCTGCACCCCCAACCGGATGGGCGTGAGCGGGTTCTTGATCTCGTGCGCCACCTGGCGCGCCATCTCGCCCCACGCCAGCACGCGCTCGGCGTGCGCCGTGGCGGCGCGGCTCGCTTCGAGATCGCTGGCCATGCGCTGGAACGCGTTGAACACCGGGCGGAACTCCTCCGTCGGGTTGCGCTCCAGCACCGGCGCGCGCCCGCCCGCCGCCAGGGTGAGCGCCGCCTGGCGCAGCGACCGGATGGGGCCGGCCAGCGTGCGCGCCGCGATCCCGCTCAGCCAGAACGCCGCCAACGCGCCGGCGGCCGTGGAGAACATCACCAGGATCACGAGGTCGCGGCGCCGGCGCTCCAGCGGCACGTCGTCGGCGCGCGCCGGAGCGGCGATCACGGCCGGACCCGCGGGATCGTCCACGGCGCGGAACCCGAACAAAGCGTGCGACGCCCCCAGGTGCACGTCGCGGCTCTCCGACACCTCGTCGCGCACCACGAGCGCCATCTGCATGTCGGGCTGGAGGAACCGTCCCATGGGCGCGAGCGCGGCGAGCAGCGAATCGCTGGCCCCCACCAACTCCCCGCTGCGATACAGGAACAGCGGCGCCTGCACGCGCCCGCTCTCGCTCGCCAGCCATGCCCGCTCGTCGGACACCGGCGCCACCGCGCGCAGGGTGGCCGCCACCAGCAACTCGCGGCTCTGCGCGGCGTCGGAGGCCAGTTGCTGGTACGACCACGCCGCGAACGCGACGGCGGGAATGAGGAAGAACGCGAACAGCGCCAGCGTGAGTTGCGTGCGATAGCTGCGCCGCCAGCGGCGCTGCCGGTCGCGCAGCCACCGGCCCACGGCGCCATCGGCCATCACGCTCACCAGCCAGATCAGGCCCACGATGGCCAGATCGCCCAGCACCACCAGCGCGCCGCGCTGCACGAGGGCCCCCACCGAGCGCAACTCCACTTCCACGTGCACGCGCGACGCGCCCAGCCCCGTGCGGGCCGCCCAGTCGCCGTGCAGCGCCGTGCCCTCGCGGCGCCACGCCACGCGCGGCGGACCCAGCGGCACGCGCAGCGGCGCTTCGGCCAGCTGTAGCGTGTACGGCGGCTCCGCCTCGGGCGGTTGGTCGATGCCGAGCAGCTTGGCGAACGGATCGGCGGCGATGAGCCGCGTGCGCGACGACGCCACCACCACCACCACGCCGCTGTCGGTGGGCAGCGCCATCCCCACCTCCACGGCCGGCTCGGCGATGAGCGGATACTCCACCGCCGTGTCGGCACGCAGCGCCTGGGCGACGATGGACCGCACCTGATCGAGCGGCACGTCGAACGCGGCCGCGGGAAGCGTGGCCGCCGGCGCCGAATCCGACTTCCACACCGACAGCCACACCGGGAATCCGGCCGGCGCCAGCGACGACGTGGCGTACGCGCGGAGCAGCCACCGGCGCGACGCCTCGGGCGTACCGGCCAGGTGAACGCTCGCCGCGAACCGCGAGAGCAGCGACACCACGTACGGATCGATCTCGCTCAGGCCCCGCACGTCCCGTTCGGCCAGCGCCACGCGCCCGCGCGTCGTGGCCCCCCACACGAGCGTCGCGGCGCCCAGCGCCGCCACCGTGGCCACGCTGGACACGATGGCCCGCGACCGCCGCGCGAGCGCCAGCGCGCCGATCGCGACGATCCACGGAATGGGATACCACCAGGGCCACCGCCCCGAGGATTCCCACGTGACCGGGCCCAGGATCGCCGCCAGCGCCGCCAGCGCCGGCCCCGCCCACGGCGTGAGGCCGCGGCTCGGCCGCAGCGCCAGGCTGCCCGCCGCCGCGCCCGCCAGGAGCACCGCCGTCCCGGCCAGGAAGATCGGCACCTCCCAGATCATCCACAGGGACGGATTCACGCCGTACGCCGGAATCGCGATGCCCCGCGCCAGATCGCGCATGAGGAACGGTCCCAACCCCGCGATCACCAGCACCGCCAGCCCCCACCACCAGCGTGGACGGCCGCGCGCCAGCCGGCGCACGGCCGCCAGCAGGATGAGCAGGGTGAGCACGCCGGTGATGATCAACGCTCCCGCGTTGGCGGTGAGCGCCCCGCCGATCTCCGTGTAGTACAGCGCCGGATCGAACAGTCGCGAATAGTTGGAGAAAGCCCCCAGCGGCACCAGCGCCGTGCAGGTGAGCGCCACCGCCACCGCCGCCAGGCGCCACCGGAACAGCCGCCCCACGCGCCATGTGCCCACCAGGAAGCAGGCCAGCGCAATGGCCGCCGCCAGCGCCACCGCCAGGCGCGCGCGCTCCAGCGTCTCCAGCCGCAGCGCCGCTTGGGTCACCGGCGCCGGCCGCGCGTACACGAGAAGCTGCGCGCGCGCGCGCAACGCCTGCCACTCCACCATGTCGGCCGCGGCCGGCGCGGTGGAGAACTCGAACCCCGGGATGCCCACGAGCTTCGCGATCTCGCCCGCGATCGGCGCGCTGAGCCGGTCGGCCGGCGGCGTGGCGTCCAGCAACTCGGTGGCCACGGCCCGCCGCGTCCCGCGCACCGCCACCGCATAGAGGCTGGTGTAGAACGCACTGCGCGCCACGCCGATCGTCTCGTGGAGCGAGTCCGTGCGCACGTGGATACGGCCCGCCCACGCCATCGGCTCGCCCCCCTGGTACAGCACCACGCCGGCATCCCCGCGCGGAGGGACGACCGACGCCAGGGCGCCGAACGCTGCCGCGGTGTCGAGCGGCGCGTCGAGCGCCCGTTGGGCCGAGGCCTGGAGGTCCGACGCCGCCTGGTCCACCCGGCCATCCAGGGCCGCCAGGGCATCGGCGTTGAGGGCCGAGCGTACCGAGGGCCACCGGTTGTCGATGCCGTACAGCTTCCACTGCGCGACGCCGGCCAGCCCCACCACCAGCACCAGCGCCGCCGTGGACACCGAGGCCCACAGGCGCCCGCTTCCCGGGATCGTCCGGAGCCCCGCCGCGGCGCCTGCGGTGGCGAGGGCCGCGGCCACGAGGTACTCTACGCTCGTACCGTTAAGCCATTGGCAGGCGGCAACCAGCGCCAGGGCCGCGGCCACCGGCCAGTAGGCCGCGCGCAGCCGGTCAGCGCGCGCGGCCGTCACCGCTCACCTCCATCCGATGAGTCCCACATACGCCGGTGTCCCGCGTCCGCGGCGACTCAAGGAAATGCGTCCCGCCGAGGTGGCGGCCACACTGGCCGCTGACCCGCGGCTCATCGTGCCGGTGGGCACCTGCGAGCAACACGGCCCCCACCTGCCCCTTGGCAGCGACACGATCATCGCCGAGCGCCTGGCCGACGACCTGTCCACCGAGTTCGGGGTGCTCCGCGCCCCCACCATCGAGTACGGGGTGAACGTGGCCACGGCGCGGCGATTTGCCGGCAATGCGTCGGTGCGCCGCAAGACGCTCCACCGCACCATGAACGACCTCATCGACTCGTGGGAGGCGGAGGGCGTGCGCGAATTCGTGCTGCTCACCGCGCACGAGCACGATCCCCATCTGGAAGCGCTGGAGACCGTCATCACGTCGGGCGCGCGGCTGCGGGCGGTGAACATATTCGGTCTGGAGTTCAGCGACCTGCTGGAAGGGCAGCTGGAACCCATGCACGGGGATGAGGTGGACACGTCGCTCCTGCTGTACCTCGCGCCGGAACTGGTGCAAATGTCGCTGGCGCAGGATTATACGATGTCGGCCGACGAGCTGCGACGGTACCGTCGCGGATGGTTGAAGGTACCCGGGGAGAGCCCGGGCTCAATCGGCAGACCCACCCTGGCAACGGCCGCCAAGGGACGCCTGCTGTACGAGCGGATCCGGAACCGGGTCCGGGAGCGCGTATTCGGCGCGCCGGCCGGGACGCCTTGAACCCGACCCCCCTGTCTGGGTACCCTCCACGTATGCGACTGGTCCCGCTCGCGCTCGTTCTGGCCCTCACCGCGTCCGTGCACGCCACCGCCATGGCGCAGGAAAGCCTGGTGGACGAGGGTACGCTGGTGATCACGCGCAACGGCGCCCCGGTGGGGCGGGAGGCGTACCGCATCGTGCGCGCCGCCGGCGTGGGCGGGCAGGCGTATCGCGCCACGGCCACGATCTCGTTCGACGCCAACCGCCTCACGCTCCGCCTGACCACCGATTCCGCCGGGGCGCCGCTCACGTACGAGGTGGAGGTGCACGTCCCCGGCCAGAGCCAGGTCGTGTCGCACGTGGACGGCAGCGGCCGCCCGGGGCGGTTCAGCACGCTGGTGCGCACCGTCCACGGGGAAGCGGCCCGCGACTACGTGATGGGCGACCACCCGCTCGCCCTCGACGCGAGCGCGTTCGACCCCTACTACTTCGCCACCCTCGCCCCCCACCCGGCGTCGTTCGCGGCCATCGATCCCAGGGCCGGTACACAGGCTACATTGCGATTCGAGGAACGAGGCCAGGAGTCGATCCGCGTGGGACGCAGCACGGTCGGCGCCCGGCACTACGCGCTGGTCGGCGGCAATGGCGCGACCCGGGACATCTGGGTGGACGCGCAGGGGCACCTGCTCCGCGTCACCATTGCCGCCCAGGGCCTCGTGGCTCAGCGAGACGACCTGCCGCGCTGACGCGGCCGGCGCATCGTGACATCGGAGGTGCCGCGCGCGGTGTCTAACGCGTGCGGCAGGGCCGTCTTGAAACCACGGCCGGCCCCTCGCCGTACGGCAGGCTGACCCTCACCACAGGATCCCTTCTCGATGCGTTTTTCGGTGTCTGCAGCGCTGCTCGCGCTTGTCGGTCAGGTGGCGGCCGCCCAGGGGGCGCCTCCCGCCGCCAGCACGCCCCTGTCTCTCGAGCAAGCGGTCGCGCTCGCCAGGCAGAGCAACCCCACGTACCTGCAGATGGCCACCGGCCGGCGGTCGGCCGACGCCGCGGTGCGCACCGCGTACGGCGCGTTTCTGCCCACGGTCAGTTCATCGTTCGGCGTCGGGTACCAGCAGGCCGGCAGCCAGGTGTTCAACGGCCTCACGTTCAGCGGCTCGTCCGACGCCATGACGTCGCACTACAACGTGGGCGTGAACTACAGCCTGAGCGCGGCGTCGTTCATGGACCCCAAGTTCCAGAAGGCCAACCGCGACGCCACCGAGGCCAACATCACGGGCGAGGCGGAGATCGTCCGCGCCAACGTGACCACGGCCTACCTCAACGCGCTTGGCGCGCAGGCCAACGCCGCGCTCCAGGACACGCTGGTGATCACCGCCCAGGGGCAGCTCGACCTGGCCAACGCCAAGATGGCGGTGGGACAGGGCACGATTCTCGACGTGCGCAGCGCCGAGGTGGCGCTGGGCCAGGCGCAGATCGCGGCCCTCACGGCGCACAACAGCGTCGAGGTGGCCAAGGTCACGCTGTACCAGCAGATCGGCGTGCCGGAACCGCCGGGCGGCGTCGACCTCACCACCACATTCGCCATCGAGACGCCCCACTTCTCGCTCGACTCGCTGCTCGACATGGCGCGCGGGCAGAACCCGGCCATCCGGGCGCTGCGCTCGCAGGAGCGCGCGGCCGTCCTGGGCGTGAGCACGGCGCGGTCGCGCTACACACCCACGCTCACGGTGAGCACCGGGTGGGGCGGCAATGCGTATCAGTACACCAACTCCGAGTACCTCGTGGGACGCGCGCAGGCGGCCGCCATGGGCAGCTACAACGGCTGTCTGCAGACCGACTCGATCCGCACGGCGGTGGGGCTGGGGGCGTATCCGTGCGGCTCGGCCACGCTCACCGGCGCCGAGATCCAGAGCATCCGCAGCGGCAACAGCGTTTTCCCGTTCAAGTTCACGCGCTCGCCGCTGTCCGTCTCGGCCGGGCTGTCGCTGCCCATCTTCGACGGCTTCAACCGCGAGCAGAGCGTGCAGCAGGCCATCGCGCAGAAGGAAGCGGCGGCGTACAACGTGAAGGCGCAGGAGCTGGCCACGCGGACCAACGTCACGCAGGCGTTCCTCAACCTGCAGCTCGCGTCCAAAACCATCGGCCTCCGCCAGCAGAACGCCGACAAGGCGCGTGAAGAGTTCCAGTATGCAGAGGAGCGGTACCGCGTGGGCCAGGCCACGTACCTGGACGTGACCACCGCGCACGGCACGTTCGTGCAGGCGCAGGTGGACCGGCTGAATTCCGTCTATGATTATCATCGGGCCTTCGCCGCGCTGGAAAACGCGGTGGGGCGCCCCCTCCGATAGCCCCTGAGGACCTCCATGACCAAGCGCGTGAAGTTGACCATCGGCGGTGTCGTCGTCCTCGCCCTCGGCGGCATCATCGCCGCCGCGGCCGCCAAGAAGTCCAATGCGGGCGTCTTCGTGCGCATCGAGCCGGTGCAGCGCATGAATCTGGTGGCCTCGGTGACGGCCAGCGGCCAGGTGAGCCCGCACACCAAGGTGGACCTCAGTTCCGATGTCTCGGGCAAGATCACCAAGCTCGCCGTGAAGGAGGGCGACATGGTGACCAAGGGGCAGTTCCTGCTCCAGATCGACCCGTCGCTCGCCCAGGCCACGGTCAAGCAATGGGAAGCCAACGTGGCGTCGGCCAAGGCGGCCCAGGAACAGGCCAAGGCCAACCTGATCCAGGCCCAGAAGGCCTACGACCGCTCGCTGCAGCTCAAGAAGGCCAACGCCCAGTTCGTGTCGCCCGAGTCGCTGGACCAGCTCAAGACCGCCGTGGACGTGAACCAGGCCATGCTCGAGGCCTCGGGCCACCAGGTGGACCAGGCCCAGGCGTCGCTCGAGAACGCGCAGTCGTCGCTCAACAAGACCACGATCTACGCGCCGATGTCGGGCCGCGTCACGCGGCTCAACGTCGAAGCGGGTGAGACGGCCATTCAGGGAACGCTGAACAAGGACGCCGCCACGCTGCTCACGATCAGCGACATGTCCGACCTCGAGACCAAGGTCAAGGTGGATGAGACCGACGTGGCGCGCATCGCGGTCGGCGATTCGGCCGTCGTCCAGATCGACGCCTTCCCGGACACCACCTTCCTGGGCCGGGTCACCGAGATCGCCAACAGCTCGGTCACCGGCGCCACCGCCACGGCCACCAGCAGCGACCAGGCGGTAGATTACGAGGTCACGATCCGCCTGTTGAACGTGCCCCAGGACACGCGGCCGGACTTCTCGACCACGGCCAAGGTCATCACCGACACGCGGAAGAACGCGCTGGCCATCCCCATCATCGCCCTCACGGTGCGGGAGAACCAGTCGCTGCAGAACGCCGACACGGCGGTCGGCCTGGGCAAGCCCAAGCCCAAGGTCGACGTGGGCAAGAAGGATGTGGAAGGGGTGTTCGTGGTGGGGTCCGACAACAAAGTGACGTTCCGCCCCGTAAAGGTAGGGATCGCCGGCGAGAAGGACTTCGAGGTCCTGGACGGGCTCAAGCAGGGTGAGCGCATCGTGGCCGGCACCTATCAGGCCATTCGCGACCTGAAGGACGGCATGGTGGTGAAGGAAACCAAGGTCGACACCAAGAAACCTCAGGCGGGGTCCCAGTGAGCCAGCAAACGGCGGAAGCACCGGTCAGTTCCACCGCGGAACGCGCGGCGGTGGTCTCGGAGGCCGGCAAGGCTCCCGACAGCCGGTGGGTGATCGTCACCCGCGGCATCCAGCGCCACTACGACATGGGTGGCGAGATCGTCCGGGCGCTGCGTGGCGTGGACATCGCCATCCAGCGCAACGAGTACGTGGCCATCATGGGGCCGTCGGGCTCCGGGAAGTCCACGCTCATGAACGTGATCGGCTGCCTCGACACGCCGACCTCCGGCGAATACTGGCTCAACGGCACCCTCGTCTCGCGGATGTCCGACGACCAGTTGGCCCGCATCCGGAACAAGGAGATCGGGTTCGTCTTCCAGACGTTCAACCTGCTGCCGCGCGCCACGGCCCTCCACAACGTGGAACTGCCGCTGGTATACGCCGGCATCGGCGCCGAGGAGCGCCGCAAGCGCGCCAGGCACGCGCTGGAGCGGGTACAGCTGGACGGACGCATGGACCACCGCCCCAACGAGCTCTCGGGCGGCCAGCGCCAGCGCGTGGCGATCGCCCGGGCGCTGGTCAACGAGCCCTCGATCCTGCTCGCCGACGAGCCCACCGGCAACCTCGACTCGGCCACGTCCGAGGAGATCATGAAGGTGTTCGAGGAACTCGCCAGCTCGGGCCAGACGGTGATCATGGTGACGCACGAGCCCGACATCGCGGCCCACGCGCGCCGCGTCGTGGTCCTGCGCGACGGCCTCGTGGCCACCGACGACCGCCGCGAGGCATTCACCGAACGCATCGCCACGTAACCGCGCGCCCGTAGCGCCCCATCGCGAGGCGGCGGAGGTCCTCCTTCGCCGCCTCGCGCCTTTCGAAGGCTCCCCCGTCTCCCGCCCGCCGTGCCGTTCTACGAAGCCATCCGCCTCGCCTTCGCCCAGATCCGCGTCCAGAAGCTCAAGAGCTTCTTCACGCTGCTCGGCGTCATGATCGGCGTGATGTTCCTCATCGCCGTGGTCTCGATCGTGAGCGGCATGGGCAACTACATGAAGAACGAACTGGTGGGCAAGCTCATCGCCCTCAACTCGTTCGAGCTGCGCCAGCGCCCCAACCTCAACATCGGCGACGTGAACGAGGCGGAGCGCCGCGCCTGGCGCCTGCGCCCGAGCATCTACGAGTACGACGTGCCCGAGGTGGCGGCGTCGCTCGCCACCGGCACGCTGTGGGCTGAATACAGCCAGAGCGGCGTCAACGTGGAATCGCAGTACGGCACGCCGCGCCGCGTGACCGCGTACGGCGTGAGCGATCAGTATTTCACGATCAAGCGCATGGGCGTGACCCTGGGACGCCTGCCGTCGCCGCAGGAATACATCCTCGGGTCGCCGGTGATCGTGATCGGCAAGGACGTCCAGGACCACTTCTTCCCCGATCTCAACCCGCTGGGCCGCGAGCTGAAGGTGGCCGGCGTGCCCTATTCGGTGATCGGCGTGGCCGAGACGCAGGGCAGCGCGTTCGGCATGTCGTTCGACGGGTTCCTCGTGGCGCCGGCCCGCGCGCCCATCCAGCGCCTGCTCAATCCGCACGGCGTGGTGGACGCGGTGATCGTGCAGTCGCCCACCGAGGCCGGCATCAGCGACAACGAGGAGCGGGTGCGCGAGGTGATGCGGGCCCGGCACCGCCTGCGCCCTGAGCAGGCGGACGACTTCACGCTCGAGACCTCCGATTCCGCGCTCGCGTTCTGGAAGAAGATCCAGGGCTATCTGGTGATGGCGGGCGTGGCGCTGCCGGCGATCGGGCTCGTGGTGGGCGCGATCGTGATCATGAACATCATGCTGGTGGCGGTGGCCGAACGCACCCGCGAGATCGGCATCCGCAAAGCGCTCGGCGCGCGCCGCCGCGACATCCTGCGCCAGTTCCTGGTGGAGAGCACCACGCTGGCCATGCTCGGCGCCGCCGTCGGCGTCGCCCTCGGATTCGCCCTCGCCAAGCTGATCTCCGCCCTGACCCCGCTCCCGGCATCCGTCGAGCTCTGGTCCGTGGTGGTGGGCGTGTCGGTGGGCGCCGGCGTGGGCATCATCGCCGGCGTCTATCCGGCCAGCCGCGCCGCCCTGCTCGACCCGATCGCGGCCCTGCGCCAGGAGTAGCGGATGGCTTCCCTTCTCTCCACGATCCTCAACCTTGGCGAAGGCGTCGGCATCGCCCTCGAGTCGATCCGGGCCAACAAGGTGCGTGCCGCCCTCACCATCCTCGGCATCGCCGTGGGGGTGTTCGTGGTGGTGGTGATCTCGGCGGCGGTGCACGGCATCAACGCCAGCGTGGCCAAGGACCTCGAGTCCGCGGGTCCGATGACGTTCTTCGTGTCGCGCTACCCGATCACGTTCGAAGCCTGCGACGGCACCGACGCCACCTGCAAGTGGCGCCACAACCCGCCGCTCACGATGGCCGATCAGGCGTCCATGGATCAACTGCCGAGCGTGCGCGCGGCCGGCGCGCGGCTGGACATGGCGTTCCAGGTGCGCTACGCCGACCGCTCGCTGAGCGCCGCGCAGGTCAGCGCCCTCACGTCCAACTGGATCATCATCGACGGCGGGGGCGACCTGTACCCCGGGCGCAGTTGGACCGAGAACGAGGCCAATGCCGGACAGCGGGTGGTGGTGATCAACGACATCATGGCCAAGCAGCTGTTCGGCGACTCCGACCCGATGGACAAGGTGATCACGATCCGCGACGAGCCGTTCCACGTGATCGGGATCTACCATTCCGTGGCCAGCTTCCTGTCGGGGGGCGACCGGTCGCGGGCGATCATTCCCATCCAGACGGCCTTCCGCGTGCTCAACGCGGGCCGCCGCCAGATCTCGATCACCGTGGTGCCGCTGGAGTCCGCCGGCCGCGATCAGGCGATCGACGACGTGACCGCGCTGCTGCGCCAGCGCCATGAGCTGCGCCCGGCCACCGACAACGACTTCGCGATCATCACGCAGGACAAGCTGTTCGACACCTACAACAAGGTGTTCGGCATGTTCTTCCTGGTGATGATCGTGCTCTCGGCCATCGGGCTGATCGTGGGCGGCGTGGGCGTGGTGGCGATCATGATGATCAGCGTCACGGAACGCACGCGGGAGATCGGCGTGCGCAAGGCGCTGGGCGCCACTCGCGCCATGATCCTCTGGCAGTTTCTGGTGGAGGCGGTGACGCTCACCGGCATCGGGGCCGTGATCGGGCTGGTGGCGGGGATCCTCGTGGCCCTGGTGGTGCGGTCGTACACGCCCGTGGCGGCCTCCGTGCCGCCGCTGGCCATCGTCGCGGCCCTGGGATCGAGCGCCGTGACGGGCGTGCTGTTCGGCCTGCTACCGGCCGCCCGCGCGTCGCGGCTCGACCCCGTGGACGCGCTGAGGTACGAGTAGCCCCGTCCCCGCCGTTAAGAATTGACACTTTCGCGGCCGGCGCCGCGTATGGGATGGAGTCGATTCCTCCGGTCTCCAACCCCGCGCGCCCGTGCAGCTTTTCGAAGCCGTCCGCCTCGCCCTGGCCCAGATCCGGGTCCAGAAGCTGAAGAGCTTCTTCACCCTGCTCGGCGTCATGATCAGCGTGATGTTCCTGATCGCGGTCGTGTCCATCGTCCAGGGCATGAACGTGTACGTGGAGCAGGATTTCGCCGGGAAGTTCCTCGGCATCAACACCTTCAACCTGCGGCCGTACCCCGACATCAACACCGGGAACGTCACCGACCAGGAGTGGAAGGAGTGGCAGCAGCGCCCCAAGATCACGATCGCCGACGCGATGGCGGTCAAGGCGGCGCTGCCCGACGGCACGCGCTGGGCCATGCACGACGTGCGCTGGATGAACGTGAGTTCGCGGTACGCCACCGGCGGCGCCCAGGTGCTGGCCGAAGCGGCCACGCCCGAGTACTTCAAGATCAAGGACCTCCCGGTGGCCCAGGGCCGCCTGTTCGACGAGCAGGAAGACGCCGTGGGCGCCGACGTGATCGTGATCGGCGACGCGCTCGCCGCCGAGTACTTCCCCAATCTCGATCCGGTGGGCCGCACGCTGCTGGTCCAGCGGTTCCCGTTCCGCGTGATCGGCGTGTTCACGCACCAGGGCACCGTGTTCGGGCTCAATCTCGATCGCCAGGCCATCGCGCCCTTCCACTCCGAGATGTCGCGGCTCACCGGCGCCCGCCAGAACCTCTACGGCGTGGTGGTGCAGTCCCCCACGCCGGCGCAGTTCCAGCCGCTCGAGGAAATCGTGCGCGAGGTGATGCGCAACCGGCACCAGCTGCACCCCACCGACCCCGACAACTTCGTGATGGAGAGTTCGGAGTCGGCGCTCACGCAGTGGAAGACCATCGAGCACTATCTCGTGCTCGCCGGCATGGTGCTGCCCGCCATCGGGCTGGTCGTGGGCGCGATCGTGATCATGAACATCATGCTCGTGGCGGTGGCCGAGCGCACGCGGGAGATCGGCATCCGCAAGTCGCTCGGCGCGCGGCGCCGCGACATCCTGGCGCAGTTCCTGGTCGAGAGCGCCACGCTGAGCTGCTTCGGCGCCATCCTCGGCGTCGGCCTCGGCATCACGCTGGCCAAGGTGGTGGCGATGGTCTCGCCGCTCCCCGCCGCGGTAGCGCCCTGGTCGATCGTGGTCTCGGTGGTGGTGGGCGGCGGCATCGGGGTCATCGCCGGCGCGTATCCCGCGAGCCGCGCGTCGCGGCTCGACCCCATTCTCGCCATCCGGGCCGAGTGACATGAAGCGCTTCGTGGCCAGAGTCTCCGCATTGTTCGAGGGCATCGTCATGGCCTTCGACTCCATCCGCGCCAACCGCGTGCGCGCCGGGCTGACCATCCTCGGCATCGCCGTCGGCGTGTTCGTGGTCACGGTGATGTCGGCCGCCGTGCACGGCATCAACGCCGGCGTGGCCAACAGCATCGCCGCCGCCGGGCCCACCACGTTCTTCATCACGCGCTGGCCGGCCGAGATCAACAGCTGCAACGGCTCGGCCGATTCCTGTCCGTGGCGCCGCAATCCGTCGCTCACGCTCGACCAGGCCCGGCAGATCGGGCAGCTGCCCGACGTGCGCGCCGTGACGGCGCACATCAGTTCCAACGCGGCCATCAAGTTCGCCGACCGCGAGCTGGGCGCCGTATCCGTGGACGGCTATACGCCGGAGTGGTTCGACGTGGCGGGGGGCGACATCTCGCTCGGCCGCAACTTCACGCCGCAGGAGAACGACGCCGGCGCGCCGGTGGCGCTCATCAATTCGAAGATCGTGGACAAGCTGTTCCTGGGCGAGGACCCCGTGGGCAAGACGGTGCGGCTCAACGGCAACGAATTCACCGTCATCGGCGTGTACGACCCGATCCCCAACGCGTTCGACAGCGGCGACAACGGCAAGGTCGTGGTGCCGATCCTCACCGCCTACCGCCGGCTCAACTTCGGGCTGCGCTGGCTCGACCTCACCGTCAAGCCGCAGCCGGGCGTGGACCGCGACGCGGCGATGGACGAGGTGATCGCCCTGCTCCGCGTCACGCGGCATCTCCACCCGGCCGCGCAGAACGACTTCTTCGTCTCCACGCCCGAGAAGATCCTCGAGCTGTACAACAAGATCGTGGGCGTGTTCTTCCTGGTCATGATCACGCTGTCGGCCATCGGCCTGCTGGTGGGCGGCGTGGGCGTGATCGCGATCATGATGATCAGCGTCACCGAGCGCACGCGCGAGATCGGGGTGCGCAAGGCGCTGGGCGCCACGCGCGGCGTGATCCTCTGGCAGTTCCTGGTGGAGGCGGCCACGCTGACCACGCTCGGCGCCGCGGCGGGGCTGGTGATCGGCGGGGCGATCACCTACGTCGTGCGCCACGCCACGCCCATCGACGCCACCACGCCCCCGGCGGCGATCATGATCGCCGTGCTGGGCAGTGCGTTCGCGGGGATCGTGTTCGGGTTGCTGCCCGCGGTGCGCGCGGCGAGCCTCGACCCAGTGGAAGCGCTCAGGTACGAGTGAGAGGGCGGTGCGCGCATTGAGAGTAGGACGGTAGGGTGGTAGGGGGGTCGTGGGGAACGGCGTTGCGCAGTCATCCGTCCTACTCTCCGACCGTCCTACGTGTAGTTTCCTTCCATGCGCTTCGCCGACGTGCTCCTCACGGCGTTCACGCAGATCCGCGTGAGCAAGCTGCGGTCGTTCTTCACGCTGCTCGGCATCGTCGTGAGCGTGGCGTTCCTGGTGGCGGTGGTGGCGATCATCCAGGGCATGAACGCGTACGTGAAGGAGAACATCGCCGACAACATGGTCGGCGCGAACTCCTTCATGGTGCGGCGCGACCCGATCCAGATCGGGCTCATCTCCGACGAGGACATGGATCGGGCCCGCCGGCGACCGCCGATCACGATGGCCGACGCCGCGGTCGTGGAGCAGGCGCTGCCCGGCGCGCAGGCCGTGGGGATCACCTCCGGCTGGCCCACGCCGCGATCCGACGTCCTCTGGCGCGACCAGACGCTGGGCGACGTGCTCGTCTTCGGGATCAGCGCCCCGTACCAGACGGTCCAGGACTATCGCTTCACCACCGGCCAGCCGATCACCGACATCGACGTGCGCGAGCGGCGGTACGTGGTCGCGATCGGCGCCGACGTCGCCACCAAGCTGTTCAACGGCGTCTCGGCCGTCGGCCAGCCGGTGCGCATCCGCGGCCAGCAGTTCACCGTGGTCGGCACGATCGCGCCCAAGGGGCGCGTGCTCGGCCAGTCGTTCGACGGCTTCGCGCTGATGCCGATCACGACCTTCGAGTCCGTGTACGGCCGCCGCCAGACCACGCAGGTCTCGGTGAAGATGGCGGCCGCGGCCGACATCGCGCCGGCGATGGCCACCGCCGAGGAGGCGATGCGCGTGGCCCACCACCTGCGCCCGGGGCAACCGGACAACTTCTCCGTCGAGACCTCGGACGCGTTCGTGGCCTTCTGGAAGAGCCTTACGGCCGTGCTGTTCGCCGTCGTGCCGGCGGTGGTCGCCATCGGGATCGTCGTCGGCGGCATCGTGATCATGAACATCATGCTCATGGCGGTGCGCGAGCGCACGCACGAGATCGGCATCCGCAAGTCGGTGGGCGCCACGCAGCGCGACATCCGCCGGCAGTTCCTGGCCGAGGCGGTGATGCTCGCCACGCTCGGCGGCGCGCTGGGCGCCGGGGGCGGGTTCCTGTTCGCGCAGGCGATCACCGTGCTGTCGCCGCTGCCGGCCCGCGTCACGCTCTGGTCGGTGGTGCTGGCGCTGACGCTGGGCGCCGGCGTGGGCGTGATCTTCGGGGTGTACCCGGCGGTGCGCGCGGCGCGCCTCGACCCCGTCGCGGCGCTGCACGCCGAATGAGGATGCCCGCGTGAGCCACTGGCGCCGCGTCTCCGACAGTTTCCGCGAAAACGTGGCCGTCGCGGTGGACTCGCTCCGCGTGAGCAAGACGCGGTCCGGGCTCACCATCCTCGGCGTCGTCATCGGCGTGTCCACGGTGATGGCGATGGCGTCGATCGTGCAGGGCATCCAGGAGCAGATCATCCACACGATCGAGATCGCCGGCCCCACCACCTTCTACGTGATGAAGGTGTTCTCGCAGACGCCGCTCAATCCGCAGGACCTGCCCAAGTGGGTGCGCGCGCGCCCCGACCTCACGCCCGACGAGGCGGCGCGCATCCAGGCCCTGCCCGAGGTCGGGTATGCGGGCATCTGGGGGCAGTACATTGCCCGCGTGGAGTACGACGGCGTCCGCACGCAGCCGCAGGCGGTCATCGGCGCCGATGCGCACTTCACCGACATCCAGGGCGGCAGCCTGGCCGAGGGCCGGTGGTTCACCCGCGCCGAGGAACGCACCGGGTCGTCGGTGGTCGTCATCGACGTGGACGTGGCGCGCAAGCTGTTCGGCAGCATCGACCCGATGGGCAAGTGGGTGCACGTGGGCGGCAAGCCGGTGCAGGTCGTGGGCCTGTACCAGCCCGCCGCGAACATCTTCAACCCGCCGGGCCAGAACATCGTGGCCATCGTGCCGTATCAGATGCTCGATCACCAGTTCACGCTCGACAAGACCAACATGGTGTTCATTCCGGTCAAGCCGCGCGCCGGCGTGCCGTTGGACGAGGCGCAGGGCGCGGTGATCGTGACGCTGCGCGAGGCGCGCCGGCTGCGCCCCGCCGACCATGACACCTTCGACCTGCTCACGCAGGATCAGATCCTCGACGTATTCAACAAGCTCACCGGCGTGTTCTTTCTGGTCATGATCGTGCTGAGCGCGGTGGCGTTGCTCGTGGGAGGCATCGGGGTGATGGCGGTGATGATGATCAGCGTCACCGAGCGCACGCACGAGATCGGCCTGCGCAAGGCGGTGGGCGCCACGCGCCGCGACATCCTGCAGCAGTTCCTGGTGGAGGCGGCCACGCTCACCGGCGCCGGCGGCGTGATCGGGGTCGTCGTCGGACTCGGCCTGGGCCGCGTGGCCACCGCGGCCATGCACATCAACGCCTCGGCGCCGGTGAACCTGACCCTGATCGCGGTCACCGTGTCGGTGGGGATCGGGCTGATATTCGGCGTGCTGCCGGCGCGTCGCGCGGCGCAGTTGGACCCCGTGGAGGCGTTGCGCTACGAATGAAGGTAGGAGAGTAGGACGGTAGGACGGTTGTTGGTAAACGGCGTTGAGCAGGCATCCGTCCTGGCGTCCTACCCCGTCACCGTCGTTCGCTTTAGCTTCCCTCATGCCCATCGACCTCCTCGCCATCGCGGCCCACCGCGACGACGTCGAATTGACCTGCGGCGGCACGCTGCTCATGGCCGTGGCCCGAGGTCGCAGCACCGCGATCCTCGATCTCTCGCAGGGAGAGTCGGGCACGCGCGGGTCGGCCGACCTGCGCGGCGAGGAGGCGGCGCGCGCCGCGCAGATCCTCGGCGTGGCGGTGCGCGAGAATCTGGGCCTGCCCGACGCCGGCATCGTGAACACGCCCGAGACGCGCGCCATGGTGGCCGGCGTGATTCGCCGCCTCAAACCGCGCGTCGTGATCGCGCCGTCGATCCAGGGACGGCATCCCGACCACATCGCCACCGCCCAGCTCGTGCGCGACGCCTGCTTCGTGGCGGGCCTGGCCAAGGTGTCGCCGGGCATCCCCAAGCACCGGCCGCACAAGGTCATCCACGCCATCACCTACCGGCAGGACTTCGAACGGCCCACGTTCGTGGTCGACATCTCGGAGGTGTTCGAGCAGAAGATGGAGGCCATCCGCTGCTACGCGTCGCAGTTCGACGGCGTCACGCAGGCCGGCGAGGTGTATCCCACCGGCGAGCCGCTCTACGACGTGGTGCGCCACCACGCGGCCTATTACGGTGCGCTCATCCGCACCCGGTACGGCGAGCCGTTCTACACCAGCGAGACGATGCGCGTGGACGATGTCGTGGCGCTCGAGGTCTCTACGTTTTGACGAACGGTAGGGCGGTAGGGGAGTAGGGGCGTAGGACGGATGACTGCGGAACGCCGTTTACCCCCCTCCCCCCCTACCGTCCTACCGTCCTACCGTCCATCGGTATATTCCCCTCATGCCCGACCCCATCTACCTGGACCATTCGGCCACGACTCCGGTGCGCCCGGAGGTGTTCGACGCCATGCGGCCGTTCTACGGCGCGCGGTTCGGGAACCCCTCGAGCACGCATCGCTGGGGCCGCGAGGCGCGCGCCGCTCTGGACGAGGCGCGCGAGCGCGTGGCCCGCTGCCTCGGCGCCCACGCCGACGAGATCTGCTTCACCTCGGGCGGTACCGAGTCGGACAATCTCGCCGTGCTCGGGGCCTGGCGGTGGGCACGCGAGCGCGGAAAGACGGCGGTCGTCACCACGCCCGTCGAACACAAGGCGGTGCTCGAGGCCGTGCACACCGCGGCCCATGAAGGCGCCGACGAGCGCCTGCTCGCCATGACCTCCGATGGCGTCGTCGATCGCGCGTCGTTCGATGCCATGGTGCGCGACGACGTGGCGGTGGCGTCGGTGATGTGGGTGAACAACGAGATCGGCTCCATCCAGCCCGTGCCCGAGCTGGCCGAGCGCGCCAGGGCGCGCGGCGTCGTCTTCCACACCGACGCCGTCCAGGCGTTCGGCAAGGTGGCCATCGACGCCGCCACGGTGCCGTTCGACATCCTGTCCATCTCGGGGCACAAGATCGGCGCGCCCAAGGGCTGCGGCGCACTGTTCATCCGGCGCGGCACGTCCATCGAGCCGCTCTTCCACGGCGGATCGCAGGACCGCGGCCGCCGCCCGGGCACCGAGAACGTGGCGTTCGCCGTCGGGCTCGCCACGGCCGCCGAGATCGCCATCGCCGAGCGCGAGACCGAGGCGGCGCGGCTGAGCGCGCTGCGCGACCGGCTGCAGGCGATGCTCGTGGCCCGCGTGCCCGGTCTCGTGGTGCACGCCGCCCGCGCGCCGCGGGCGCCCCACATCCTCAACGTGTCGGTGCCCGGCACCGACAGCGAGTCGATGCTCATCGCGCTCGACCTCCACGGCATCGCCTGCTCCGGCGGGTCGGCGTGCCAGAGCGGGAGCAATTCGCCGTCGTACGTGCTGACGGCGATCGGCGTGGAGCCGGCGCTGGCCGCCGCGGCCGTGCGGATGAGCCTGGGCGTGCTCACCGACGACGCGGCCGTGGAGCGCGTGGCCGAGGCGTTCCCGCGGCTCGCGGCCAAGGCGCGCGGCGCCGCCGCGGCCTGAGCGTGGACACCGGGCGATGAAGGAGCGCGTGCTGGTGGCGATGTCGGGCGGCGTCGATTCGTCGGTGGCCGCCGCCATGCTCGTGGCGCAGGGCTACGACGTCGTGGGCGCCACGATGAAGCTGTTCTGCTACGGCGACGAGATCGTCGACCGCCCCTGCTGCTCGCTCGATTCGATCAACGACGCGCGCCGCGTCTGCGAGTCGCTCGGCGTGCCGCACTACGTGCTCAACCTGGAGAGCGCGTTCTCGCACGACGTGGTCGACGACTTCGTGAGCGAGTACGCGCGCGGCCGCACGCCCATTCCGTGCGTGCGGTGCAATACGTTCACCAAGTTCCGCGACCTCGTGCGCAAGGCCGACGCCATGGAGGCGCGCTGGATCGCCACCGGCCACTACGCGCGCGTCGTGGACGGCGCGCTGCATCGGGGCGTGGACCGGTCCAAGGACCAGTCGTACTTCCTGTGGGGCATCGACCGCGGCGTGCTGCCGCGCATGCTGCTCCCCGTGGGCGCGCAGACCAAGGCCGAGACGCGCGCCGTGGCGCACCGGCTCGGCCTCGAGGTGGTGGCCGACAAGCTCGAGAGCCAGGACATCTGCTTCGTGCCCGACGGCGATCACACCAAGATCATCCGGTCCAGACTCGGCGCCGACGCGCCGTCGCTGTCGCGCGGCCCGTTCGTGCGGTCGAGCGGAGAGGTGCTCGGCTATCACGACGGCCACGCCCGATTCACGATCGGCCAGCGGCGCGGCCTGCCCGGCGGATTCGCCGAGCCGATGTTCGTGGTCGCCATCCGGCCCGACGACCGCGCCGTGGTCATCGGCCCGCGGGAGGAATTGCTGGGCCACGGCCTGATCGCCCGCGAGGTGAGCTGGCTGGTGGATCCGCCGGCCGTGGGCTCGCACCTCGAAGTGCAGGTGCGCCATCGCGCGCCGGCGGCGCGCGCCGAGGTGGTGCGTCTGGACGGTCACGAGATCGAGCTGGCGCTGGACGAGGCGGTGAGCGCGATCACGCCGGGGCAGTCGGCGGTGTTCTACGCGCGCGACGTGGTCCTGGGCGGGGGAATCATCGAGTCGGCGGCACGTGTGGGGCTGCCTATTTTGGCGTAGGACGGTAGGGGGGTAGGGGCGTAGGACGGATGACTTCGGAACGCCGTCTACCGTCCTTCAGTCCTACCGTCCTACCTCCCTACCATCGTTCAGTACTTCAGCCCGCCCGCCTCGGCAAACTCCCGCATCATCTTCTCCTGCTCGGGCGTGAGCTTCTCCGGCACCGTGACCTCGGCCTGCACGATCAGGTCGCCGCGCGCGCCGTCCTTCTCGATGCCCTGCCCCTTCACGCGAAAGCGCTTGCCCGACGGTGTGCCGGCCGGAATGCGGATGGCCACCTTGCGGCCGTCCAGCGTGCGCACGCCCACCTTGGAGCCGAGCGTGGCCTGGGCGATGTTGATAGGCACCTTGGCCACGAGATCCAGTCCCTCGCGCGCGTAGAACCGGTCGGGCGCCACCTGGATCGTGATCAGCAGGTCGCCCGGGGGCCCGTTGCGGCTGCCGCGCCCGCCCTGTCCCTTGAGGCGAATGCGCGTGCCGGTGTCGGCGCCTGCGGGCACGTTGATCAGCACCTTGCGGCGCGTCCGCGCCTCGCCCGCGCCGCCGCACGCGGCGCACCGCTCGCTGGGCACCTGGCCGCGGCCCAGGCACTGCGGGCAGGGGCGCTGGACGGCGAATCCGCCCTGCCCGAAGGCGATCGTGCCGCGCCCGCCGCACTCCGTGCAGGTCTGGAACTTGGCGCCCGGCGCGCCGCCCGACCCGTGGCAGGTCTCGCACTCCTCGGTGACCTCGAGCTCCACGGGCACCTTGCCACCCGTGGCCGCGGTGCGGAAGGGCACTTCGAGCGACCGCTCAACGTCCTGGCCGCGTTCCGGACCACGCGGCTTCTGCGCGCGCGCGCCGCCGAACATCGAGCTGAAGATGTCACCGAGGCCGCCCAGGCCGCCGATGTCCATGTCCTCGAACTTGACCCCGCCCTGCGCCTGCTGCGCGCCCGGCGTGGGGCGCCCACCACGTTGCGCGGTGAAGCCGCCGCCGAACGCGCCCAGACGGCGCATGTCGTCGTACTGTTTCCGCTTCTCGGCGTCGCCCACGACGTTGTACGCCTCCGAGATCTCCTTGAAGCGCTCGGCGGACTTCGGGTCGTTGGGATTCGTGTCGGGATGGAATTTCTTGGCCAGCTTCCGGAACTGCTTCTTGATCTCTTCCTGCTTGGCCGAAGCTGGAACCCCGAGTACCGAGTAATAGTCCTTGGTGGGCGGCATGCGGGTGGGCTAGGGTTCGTCGTGCCACTGCGTCACGACGACGCGAGCGGGGCGAAGCAACTGGCCGTTGAACAGGTACCCCACCTGATAGACCTGGGCCACGCGGTGATCCTCCTCGGGCAACTCGGCGCGGGTGGTGGCCACCGCCTCGTGCACCGCCGGGTCGAACGGATCGCCCAGCGGATTGAGGATCTCGAGGCCGTGCCCCGACAGCGACTTGAGCAGCTTCTTCTCGACCATGTCGGCGCCCTGCACCACCGTGGCCGCGTCCACCGTGGCCGGGTCGACGTGCGCAAAACGGCCCAGGTCGTCGAGGCCGTCGAGCAGGCCGCGCACGAGCATCCCCATCCCCTTGAGCTCGGCCTCCTGCCGCTCGCGCACCATGCGCTTGCGGAAGTTGTCGTATTCGGCGGCCAGGCGGAGATACTTGTCGCGCTGGTCGGCGAGCTCGGCGTCGAGCTGGGCCGCGCGCGTGTCGGGGCCCGGCTCGATGCCCGCCGTGCCGGTCACGGGCGCATCCGAGCCGTCGTCGGTGACTGCGGCCTTGGCAGTCGGCATGTCTTCGGCCCCTTTCGGCGCGTCAGCGGAATTCATCGGTCTGGTCTTGTGAGTCATCGAATGAAAGGTCGTCCCAAGGGGGCCGAGTTGCAATGTCCGTGCCTCCAAAGCCTGTCAGGACGGCGGGGGCGAGGGGGCAAGGCCCCCGGCGGCGGCGGGGGTGGCAGCCGCTCCCGGCCGATTGGCCCGCCGCCCCCCACCCCCCGCCCCCTTCCGCCGGTCGCGCCCCCCGGCATATAGTTCACATCATGCAACAGTTGCTGACCGTGAATAGCACCGCGGACGCCGACCGCTGCGCCGCCGCCGTGCTCGACGTCGGGCTCGCCGTCTCCCGCCTCGTGCGCGCCCAGGTGCGGCGCCACCGCCCGGTGGAACTCACCCTGCCGCAGGTGCGCGCCCTGGCGTTCGTCAACGCCGACCCCGACTGCGCGCCGTCGCAGCTGGCCGAATACCTGATGCTCAGCCGGCCCGCCGTCACCCGCCTGCTCGACGGCCTGGTCCAACGCAAGCTCGTCACGCGCCGGCTCGATGCCCGCGATCGCCGGCGCCTCAAGCTCGCGGTCACGCGCGCCGGCCGCTCGCATCTCGACGCCTACTTCACGCGGGCGCGCGCCGTGGTGGCCGAGCGGCTGGCCGGCCTCACGCCCAGACAGCGCGCGGCGGTGCGCCGGGCCATGACGCAGGTGCTCCCGAGCCTCGCCGCCGCGCGGACCGCGGACGACGGCGGCGAGGCCCGCTAGCGGTGGAGGACGGCCCCGGCAAATGGGTCATCGCCGCCACGGTGATGATCGGCAACATCATGGCGGTGCTCGACTCCAGCATCGTCAACGTGGCGCTGCCCGACATGGCCGGCAACCTGGGCGCCACGATCGAGGAGATCACCTGGGTGGTCACGGGCTACATCCTGGCCAACGTGCTGGTGATGCCGATCGTCGGCATGCTGAGCGCCCGCTACGGACGCAAGCGCATCTACATGCTGTCGATCGCCGTGTTCACCACGGCATCGATGCTCTGCGGGGTCTCGACCTCGCTGGGCATGCTGGTGGCCTACCGCGCGCTCCAGGGGTTGGCCGGCGGCATCCTGATCACCGTGCCGCAGGCCGTGCTGCGCGAGAGCTTCCCGTTCGAGGAGCAGGGGCTGGCGATGGGCGTGTACGGCATGGGCGTGGTGCTCGCGCCGGCCATCGGCCCCACGCTGGGCGGCTGGCTCACCGACCGCTACTCGTGGCCCTGGGTGTTCTTCATCAACGTGCCGATCGGCCTCATCAACCTGATCATGGTGCAGCGCGTGCTGCGCGACCCGCCGTATCTGGAGCGCTCGCGGGCCAAGCTCGACCTGCCGGGCCTGGCGTTCATGATCGTGGGGCTGGGCGCGTTCCAGCTCATGCTCGAGGAAGGCCAGCAGGACGACTGGTTCCAGTCCAGATTCATCGTCCGCCTGGCCGTGGTCGCCGCCGCCGGGATGGTGGCCTTCGTGTGGCGAGAACTCACCGTCGAGCGACCGGCCGTGAACCTGCGCATCCTGCGCAACCTCCCGTTCACGGCGGCCACGTTCCTGGGCGGGATCATGGGGGCCGGGCTGAGCGGCACGTTGTTCATCCTGCCGCTCTTCCTCGAGGGGCTGCTCGGCTTCACAGCCATGGACGCCGGGCTGGCGCTCATGCCGCGCAGTCTCGCCATGCTCGTCGTCATGCCCATTGCCGGCCGCCTGTACAACCGGACGGGCGCGCGGCTCATGGTCTCGATGGGCCTCGTGTTCCTGATCGTGGGCCACTGGCAGCTGGCGCACCTGACCACGCAGACCGGGATCTGGGACCTGGTGCTGCCGCAGATCTGGACGGGCACCGGCTTCAGCTTCCTGTTCGCGGCGCTGAGCACGGCGGCGCTGTCGGCCATTCCCAAAGCGCAGATGACGGCGGCCACGGGATTGTACAACGTGGTCCGGCAGGTCATGGGCAGCATCGGGATCGCCGTCTTCGCCACGCTGCTCACGAGCGGCCAGCAGCGCTACTACGCCATTCTCGCCGAGAACTCGTCGAGCCCGATCACGCGCCAGTGGCTGCACGACGTGACGGGGGCCATGCAGGGCATGGGCGCGAGCCTGGGCGTGGCTCAGCAGCGCGCCCTCGAGCTGCTCGGGCTGCGCGTGAGCGCCCAGGCCACGGTCCTGTCGTACAACTACATCTTCGTGATCGTGACACTGACGTTCGCGCTGGCGGCCCCGCTGATCGTGCTCCTGCCCCGCGCCTCCCGGACGTCGGAGCCCGTGGAGATCATGGCCGAGTAGGAGACGCTACGCCGGACCGACCTCGAGCACGCGGCGCACCAGGTTGAGCGCCGCCTGGGCGGCGCGCTGCCGCACCTCCTGCCGGTCGCCCCACGAGTGCAGGAGCACGCTGCGCACCTCCCCGGCAAAGTCCACGCCCACCCACACCGTGCCCACGGGCTTTTCCGGCGTGCCGCCGTCGGGGCCGGCGACGCCGGTGATGCCGATGCCGACCTCGGCCCCGGTGCAGTTGCGGGCGCCGGTGGCCATGGCGCGCACGACGGGCTCGCTCACCGCGCCGTGCTCGCGGATCATCGCCGCCGGCACGTCGAGCAGCGACGTCTTGATCTCGTTGGCGTAGGCGATCACGCCGCCCACGAACACATCGCTCGATCCCGGAATGTTGGTCAGGCGCTCGCCGAGCAGGCCGCCGGTGCAACTCTCGCCCACCGCGATCGAGAGGCCGCGGGCGCGGCAGGCGTCGAGCACGACGGCCGCGAGATCCGCATTCCCCTCGCCGTAGGCGTCGGTTCCGACCACGGGGCGCAGTTGCGCGGCCGCCGCCTCGAGCACGCGGTCGGCGTCGGCCGCTGGCAGGCCGCGCACGGTGACGCGGAGATCCACGCCGTCCACGTTGGGCAGGTAGGCCAGCGAGACGTCGCGACCCAGGGCGCCGGCCACCGGCTGCACGCGGTCAGCCAGCAGCGACTCGGCCACGCCGGTGGTGCGCAGGGTGCGCGACCGCACCACGCGATCGCCGGCCACGCGCTCGCTGAGCATCGGCACCAGCGTATCGGCGAGCATGCCGCGCATCTCGCGCGGGACGCCGGGGAGCATGGCCACCCAACGCCCGCGGTCGTCTTCGAGCCAGATGCCGGGCGCCGAGCCATGCTGGTTGCGGAGCTTGCGCGCGCCGGCCGGGATCATGGCCTGCAGCCGGTTGGCCGCGGGGATCTCGTGGTCGAACCGCCGGCGCCACCGCTCCGCCATCCAGGCAAAGTGCTCCTCATCGAACACCATCTCGCGCCCGAACAGCGCCGCGATGGCCGGTTTGGTGAGGTCGTCGCTGGTGGGGCCCAGGCCGCCGGTGGTGATCACGGCGCCGGCGCGGTCGAGGCCGTCGCGCACGGCGGCGGCAATGGCCTCGGCGGTGTCGCCGACGGTGGTGCGGCGGTCGATCTCCACGCCGATGGCGGCCAGTTCACGCGCCAGGTGCGCGGCGTTCGTATCGATCGTGAATCCGAGCAGCAGCTCGTCGCCGATCGTGACCAACTCGATCTTCATGCCCAGGCATCCATTCGAGATCGTGGTGACGCCATGAATCTACATGCCGGGCCGGCATCAAGAATGGATGGTTGGGCCTGATGCTCCGGATGGAACGGATCGACCGGAGAGGACACCACCAGCCGGGGCCGCGGCGGGAGATCTCGTCGAAGCGATCGCCCCTACCCCCGGCGCTACGGCTTCACGGCGACCGGTTCGTTGCGACATCTGGAGCATCCGTTCGATCCGGAGCATCCGAATGAACCCTTCGTTCTTGATTCGCGGCTCGCGACGTCAGCGCGCCGCCGCGCCGAGGAGGCGGCCGAACCGGCTCAGGTACAGCCAGAGCGAATAGAGCGTGAGCACCGTGGCGCCGACCATCATCAGCACGCCCACCGTGCCGTTGAAGTAGGCGAAGTACCGCCAGCCGTCGCCCGCCCAGCGGCGATTCATCGCGACGGTGGCGATGAAGAACCAGAAGAACGCCGAGCCCACCCAGATGAGCTGCATGGCCGTCTTCCACTTGGCGGGGCCGATGGCCGAGATCACCACGCCGCGCCCGCGGGCGATCTGCCGGAACACCGACATGAACGCCTCGCGGCCCAGGATCACGACCGGGATCCACCACGGGAGACCGATGAGGCCGAAGGGGGTGACGAACGGGAAGGCGGCGAGGCCGCTGGTCTTCATCACGGCGCCCACGGCGCCGGCCACCATGGGCGTGTGCAGCGGCGAGACGAGCGACGTCGCCGTGCCCGATCCGATGAGCACGAACATCGGCACGAGCGTGGCCACGAGCAGCAGCTTGTCGGCCAGCGGATCGAGCAGCCGGCCGAGGTCGGTCTCCTGGGCGCGGGACCGCGCCAGGTAGCCGTCGATGTAGTCGGTGATGGCGGCGATGAAGAACAGGGCCCACGCCGTGAACCGGAGCGACGACGACCCCGAGAACGGCAGCCAGGCGATGAACGGCGCCGCAACGATGCGCCCCGCGCTCAACCAGTTCGGCAGATTCACCGGAACGCCGAGCGCCTCAGGCCAGGGACTTGAGCACGAGCTTGCTCACGGCGCGCAGCGTCTCGAACACGCCGTCGCCGGTGATCGCCACCGCTTCGAAATACTGCGCGCGTTCGAGCCACTCGCCCGTGGGCAACTGCTCGATGAGATTCTCGCCGGCGTGGTAGGGATCGGGCGTCACGCGCTGGCGCGCGGGATCGACCACTTCCCACCCCGGGTTGAGCGCCCCCTGGAGTTCGCCGATCGGCGACGCATTGGGCAGGTCCCGTTTGTTGTACTGGATCACGAACGGCATCTTGGTGAGATCGTAGCCGTACTCGGCCATGTTGTCGTACAGGTTCTGCATCGCTTCCTGGTTGGCTTCCATGCGCTCGATCTGCGAATCGCCCACGAACACGATCCCATCCACGCCCTTGAGGATGAGCTTGCGGCTGGCGTTGTAGTACACCTGGCCGGGCACCGTGTAGAGGTGGAAGCGCGTCTTGAAGCCGCGGATCGTGCCGAGGTCCACGGGCAGGAAATCGAAGAACAGCGTGCGCTCGGTCTCGGTGGCGAGCGAGATGAGCTTGCCGCGCGTATCGGGCTGCACCTTGCCGTACACGTGCTCCAGGTTGCTGGTCTTGCCGCCCAACCCGGGGCCGTAATAGACAATCTTGCAGTTGATCTCGCGGGACGCGTAGTTGATCATCGACATGCTGTGGGTCTCCCGTTACTGGAACAGCTTGTCGATCTCGTCGTCGGCGCCGGCGAGAATGTTGGGGGCGGCCGGCTGACCCGCCGCGCCGCGCGCGAACACCGCTTCAAAGAGTCGGCTGAGCTCCTCGACTGTCTGCTTCATCTTGAGACGGACCAGGCCTAGAGTGGTGCGGTTGTCGAACAGCACGACCAGGATCACGCGCCGCGCGACGTCCGCCAGATACATCGATTCCTTTTCACCCTGGTGGAACAGCGAATTGAAGTCGGATTCCCCGATGAGCTTGGCCAACTGGTCGTTGGCGCTGAAATCGGCCGCCGTGAGCGTGGCGAAGGTGGTGGGATCGAACTTGGGCTGCTCGCCGACGGTGGCCACGAGCTGGCCGGTGCGGTCCACGAGCAGCGCGCACCGCGCGCTGCTGTCGGCCAGGAACCGCTGCAGCGCGTGCGTGATCGCCCCGAAGTCGTCTTCCGTGAAGGACCAGCTCGCTGAACCAACGGGCATGGGATCTCGCCTGCCTATTCGAGGGACGCCTGCATCCGCCGCAACATCCGCCGCCCGCGCCGCTGCAGCAGCGGTTGGGGCTCCCACTTCACGTACTCGGCCAGCAACTGCACGGTCTTGAGCCCCGGCCGGCCGCTCAGGTAGCCGAGCGCGGCCACCCGCCGCACCGGGCTGCTGCTGAACAGATCGCGCCGCGAGCGTTGAATCTGCGCGCTCCACGCCAGCACGCCAACCACCAGACCACCCAGGAATCCGGCCGCCAGGGCCGCCCGGTCGCCGCGTTCCATTACATCGCCCTTCGCGCCGAGAGCGCGCGGGCGATGGTCACGCCGTCCGCGTATTCCAGATCGCCGCCCACCGGCAGCCCCAGCGCGATGCGACTGATCGTCACCCCCGACGCGCCTTGGAGTTCGCGCCGCACCAGCAGGGCCGTGGCTTCCCCTTCCAGACTCGGATTCGTGGCCACGATCACCTCGCGTACCTGTCCCGCCGCCACTCGCTCCACCAGCTTCGCCACGGTGAGATCCTCCGGCCCCACGCCCTCGAGGGGCGAGAGACGGCCGCCGAGCACGTGATACACGCCGCGGAACTCCCCTGCCCGCTCGATGGCGCCGATGTCCGACGCCTCCTCCACCACGCACACCACCGACGCGTCGCGCCGCGGATCGCGACACACCACGCACAACGCCTCTTCCGTGAGGTTGAAGCACCGCTCGCACGGCCGCACCCGCTCGCCCAGCGTGAGCAGCGACTGCGCCAGCCGACGGGTCTGGTCCGCCGGCTGCTTGAGCAGATGATACGTCAGCCGGAGCGCGGTCTTGCGACCGATTCCCGGCAGCTTCGCGAATTCCGTGGCCAGCTCGTCGATCACCGACACGTCAGAAAGGCAGCTTGAACGGGAGTTGAAGTCCGCCCGTCAGCGCCCCCATGTGTTCCTGAGCCTGGACCTGCGCCTTCTTCTGCGCCTCCGTGGTCGCCACGAGGACGAGGTCCTCCAGCATCTCGACGTCGGCCGGATTCACCACGCTGGGGTCGATCTTCACGCGCCGAACCACGCCGGCGCCGTTGACCTCCACGCTCACCAGCCCGCCGCCGGCGGACCCCGTGACGGTCATCTGCTCCAGCTCGGCCTGCACCTGCTGAACCTTGCCCTGCATCTCCTGCGCCTGCTGCAGGATCTTCATGAAATCTCGCATCGAAACCGCTGCGGGGGTGGAGAGTTAAACTACGCCGTGCCAAGGGACTTAGGCAAGCCGATGGCGTCAGTCCACGACGTCCAGATCGAGGACGTCGATCGCCGCGCCGAGCACCGGATTCCGCTGCCGAAGCTTGGCCAGCCGCTCGCTCCGGATCATCTCGTCGGTCAGACGCTTGGGCGCCGCCGCCTGGGCCTCCGACATCACCGTGATCCGGGACACGCCGATGAACCATTCGCGCAGGATGGCCAGGATCTCCGACCGCTTCTCCTCGATGGCCTGGGCGTGGAAGGGGTTGGCCTCGTCCAGCCGCACGGTCACCTCGCCGCCGTCCCTGGTGGAGACGGCCGAGGGCATCGCATTTTGCAGCGCGGCGGCGAGGACGCCCATTCCCGTGGCCCTCACCCGGTCCACCAACTGGTCCCAGCGTCCGGCCAGCACGTTCAGATCCAGGGGCACCTGAGCGGCAACGGGCGAGACCGGGGCATCTGCCAGCGGGACGGGGGCCGCCTTCTGTGGGGCCGGCGCGTCCGCGGGGACTGGGCGTGGCGGGGCGGGCTCGCGAACGGCGGGCGCGGCATCGCGGCGGGGCGGCGCCGGGGCGCGTGACGGAGCCGGGGCGGCGGCCGCCGGCCGGGTGGCCGTGGCTCCGCTGGCGCCGCTCTGCCCGCCCATCGCCCGGAGCACGTCCTCGATCGCCAGCGTGCGATCCATGAGCGCGAACCGCACCAGGAGCATCTCGATCAGGATTTGCTGCTGGCCGCTCTTGCGGAACTGCGGCTCCAGGTCGGCCACGCCGGTGAGCATGCGCAGCAGGTCGCCGGCCGCGAGCTTGCCGGCGCGGGCCGACAGCGCGTGGCGGGCGGACTCCGAGACCTCGGGCGCGGTGCCGCCGAGCGTGACGGCGAGCTGCGCCCGCAGCATGTCGGCGAGGCCGGTGAGGAAGGTGCCGAAATCCACGCCGGCGTCGGCCACACGGGCCACGAACGGGAAGACGTCGCCGGCGCGCCGCTCGGCGATGAGGTCGAGGAGGGCGATGAATTCGTCTTCGGGCACGAGGCCCAGCGCCTCGCGCACGCGGGCCGCGGTGAGCGCGCCCTCGTCCATGGACAGCACCTGATCGGTGAGGCTGAGGGCGTCGCGCATCGAGCCGTCGGCGGCGCGGGCGATCATGAGCAGCGCCTCGGGCTCGGCCGTCACCTGCTCGGCGGCGAGGATCGTCTCCAGCCGGATGCGGATGTCCCCCGGGCCCATGCGCTTGAAATCGAAGCGCTGGAGGCGGCTCAGGACCGGCGCCGCGGCCTGGGCGATCTTCTGCGGCTCGGTGGTGGCGAACACGAACACCACGCGCGGCGGCGGCTCCTCGAGGATCTTGAGCAACGCGTTCCACGCCTCGCGGGTGAGCATGTGCGCCTCGTCCACGATGTACACCTTGTAGCCGTGCTCGCCGGACGGCGCGTACATGGCGCGCTCGCGCAGCTCGCGGGCGTCGTCCACGCCGCGGTTGGACGCGGCGTCGATCTCGACCACGTCGAGCGACGCGCCGCCGCTCCAGATGCGCAGGCAGGACGTGCACTGTCCGCACGGCTCCCCGTCGTCTCCCTTGGCCTCGCAGTTGAGCGCCATGGCGAGCACGCGCGCGAGCGTGGTCTTGCCCACGCCGCGGGGGCCGCAGAGCAGGTAGCCGTGGGCCACGCGGCCGCGCGCGATCGCCCCCTTGAGCGTGTTCGCGACGTGCGACTGGACGGCGACGTCGGCGAACGACTTGGGGCGGTACTTGCGGGCGAGGGCGATGGACACGGGTTGGGCAGTGGGCGGCGGGAGGTTCACTGGCAATCTACAGCCGAACCCCGGCGTCGAAAGTGACGGGCGACCGGGCCCCAAAATGCCGCGCGGGCGGTACCTCCCGGTAGGGGAGATGCACCGCCCGCGCAGTGTCCCAGGCCTGACGAAGCGACGCCAGACACTTCATGCCGCTGCTGCCTTCGGGGCCCTGACGGAGTTAGAAGGCTCACGCCCTCCGGGGCCTGGAACGATCTGAAGTTAGCCTGGGAGAGACGCCCCCTCAAGCCGCGATTTCCCGGACGAGCGGCGGTCAGGCCCTTGCCAACTCCCGGGCCAGCACCTCGGCGGCGGCGCGCACCTGATCCGCCGTCACGTCAAGATGCGTGACGGCGCGGATGCGCGTGGCCGACCACCCGGAGAGCAGCACGCCCGCGGCCGCGCATGCCTGGACCAGCGGCGCGGCCTGCCGGCCGTGGGGCAGATCGACCATCACGATGTTGGTATCCGGCGCCACGACCGTGGCCCCGCCCGCGCCCTCCACGATGCCCGCGAACGCGCGGGCATTGGCGTGGTCCTGGGCCAGCTGCGACCGGTTGTGCTCGAGCCCGTACAGCGCGCCGGCGGCGATGATGCCCGACTGGCGCATGGCGCCGCCGAACCGCTTGCGGATGCCCCACAGCGCGTCGACGGCGGGTCCGGACGCGGCCACGGCGGCGCCGATCGGCGCCCCGAGTCCCTTGGAGAACGCGACCATCACGGTGTCGGCGCAGGCGGCGAAGTCGTGGAGCGGGACGCCGGAGGCGACGGACGCGTTCCACAGGCGCGCGCCGTCCATATGCACGGGCAGCCCGAGCTCGGTGGCGAAGGCGCGGATGGCGCGCATCTCGGACAACGGCACGATCTTGCCGCCGGCGCCGTTGTGCGTGTTCTCCACGCACACGAGGCTGGGGCTGGTCATGTGGCGCGCCCTGGGGCGCACGTAGCGCCGCATGTCGTCGGCGGTGGCGACGATGCCCGACGGGGCCACGGGACGGATCTGCGCGCCGCTCAGGGCGGCCACGCCCGCCATCTCCCAGTGGACGATGTGCGCGTCCTGATCGAGGATGACCTCGGTGCCGGGCCGGGTGTGGAGGTTGACCGCCGCCTGGTTGGCCATGACGCCGCTGGGGAAGAACAGCGCGCGCTCCTTGCCGAGCAACTCGGCCACGCGCCGTTCGAGCCGCAGCGTGGTGGGGTCGCCGTCGCGCTCGTCGTCGCCCACCTCGGCATCGGCCATGGCGCGCCGCATGTCGGGGGAGGGCCGGGTGACCGTGTCGCTGCGGAGATCGATGGACGTCATGGGGAAGGGGGTGGTGTCATTCGGTGAATACCTCGCGCTGCGTGCGCCGAATGCGCCGCAGTTCGTACACCTGGCCCACCTCGCCGCCGAGGATGAGCACGATCGCCGAGTAGTACACCCAGACGACGATGATCACGACCGCGGCCAGCGTGCCGGAGTAGACGGAGGCGGTGTTGACGTGGTTGATGAAGACGGAGAAGAGCTGCTTGGCGAGCTCGAAGAAGACGCTCGTGAACATCGAGGCCACGAACGCCGTCTGCCAGCGGATCTTGCGCGCCGGCAGGTAGCGATAGATGGCGAAGAACATGAGGGCGAGGAACGTGAACGCGACGATGCGCCCGACCACGTACTCGATGGGCCCCATGGCGCTCTTGCGGAGTCCGATGTCGATGAGGATCTCCGCGCTCCGCGAGCGGGCCATGGTGAGATACGCCGAGACCATGGTGTTGGCCACGAACAGCAGCGTGGCGAAGATCGTCATGCGGATGTCGAACAGCTTGCCGTCGATGATCCCGCGCGTGGCCTCGATGTCGAACACCTCGGCGAGCACGGTGCGCAACGACGCGAACAGCCGCGTGGACAGGAACAGGAAGATGAGGGCGCTCCACAGGCCGAGCGAGTGGTGGGTGCGCAGGGCGTCGTCGAGAATGCGGTGCACCGCCACGCCCATGGCGTCGCTGTGCGGCGGGAGCATGCGATCGACGATGTCGGTGATCTCGGCATTCGACGTGGCCGCCGACATGTTGAGCGCCAGCGTCACCCCCGACACGAGGGTGATCACGAACGGGACCGACGCCAGCAGGACGTCGAACGCGATGCCGCTGGCGAGGAACAGCACGTTGTCCTCGTACGCATTGTCCCACATGCGCACGACGTAATCGCGCACCGCCCACCGGAATGCGGAGAAGCGTGGCCGCCGGGTCATGCTTCGCGCGCCGGGGGGCGGTGGATGGTGGGCGCCGATCGGCTATTCTTCGCCGTCGGCGTTCGACGACTCGACGCCGGCCTGATACGCCGCCTTGGAGGCCGCCAACCGGCGCTCCAGGTCTTCCCGCGCCTGATGCGCCGCGGCGCGCCCGGTGCCCACGGCCCGCGACACCTGCCGCTTGCCGCGCCCCACGGCCTCGCGCGCCGAGTCGATCGTGTCCTCGAGTCCCGCGCGCGCGTCCTGGTACGTCTCCTCGGCCTTGTCGCGCAGGTCCTCGGCCGCCTCGCGCGCGCGGAGCTTGATGCGGCGCCCGCGGCGCGCGATATCGCGGCGCGTCTGCTCGCCCGACTGGGGCGCGAACAACAGCGCGGCGCCGGCGCCGATGGCCAGCCCGATCAGGAACGGCGCGACCCCGGAGGAAGACTTCTCGATCACGATCTGGCGATCGTCGTTGCGCATGTGGTCGGTCATCGGTACCTCCCTGCGAGAAAGAACGCGGCGCCCGAGCGTGTCACTCGCCGGCGTCGGCATCGTCGGGCGCCGCCGCCACCGCGGCCGTCGCCCCATCGGGCGCCGGGCGATGGATCGCGGGCGCCTGCACATACTGCGCCACGACGGCCGCGGTGTTCCCGATCTTCAACTGGTCGAACAGGAACCCGAACTTCTGATCGTACGCCGCGGCCAGGGTGGCTTTGCTGTCCGCCGGCAGATCCCACAGCCGGCGCTTGAACGGACCCAGCGCCTTCTTGCGCGTCTTGTAGAAGAACTGCTCGTCGGAGTCGGTCGCCTTGCGCTCGCCCTGAGCGTTCACCGCCAGCCAGGCGTAGATCTCGTCGCGCAGCGCCGCCGGCAGATGGTCGAAGAGCATGTTCTGGAAGTTGGTGGCCAGATGGATCTCCGCCGTCTCGCGCTCGGGGAAATGGTGGAACGCGCTGTCGGGGAGCGTGGACGCGCCGTGCTGCACGGCGCCGGCGAGGCCGTACTCGTCGCGCGCCACCTTGGACAGGCGCTCCAGCGTGTCGAGATCGAGCTTCACGTCGGCGATCGTGCCGTCGGGCAGCACGACGCCGCCGTGCGACGTGCCCGACTGCACGCTGATCTTGGAGACGCCGACCATGCCCTTGGGCGCCGAACGGATGAAGCCGTTCATGTAGGCCTGCAACTCCTCGACCGTGCTGTTGGCCGTGCCCACCTCGCCGATCTCGCCGCCCACCGAGATCGTCACGCCCCTGGGCTCGGCGGCGCGCACGTGCGTCAGGATGTCGGTGCCCACCTCGTAGTTGAGCCGCTGCTGCTCGTCGAGGGTGGCCTTGCTGATGTCCACCAGCGTCGAGGTATCGATGTCGATGTTGAAGAAGCCGGCATGGATGGCCTCGGTGGCGAGCTGCTTCACGCCGCCCACCTCGGTGGCCGCATCGACGGCGAACTTCTTGGCGTTCACCTGGAAGTGGTCGCCCTGGATGAACACCGGGCCGCGGAACCCCTCGCGCAGCGCCGCCGCGAGCAGGACCGCCACGTACTCCGCCGGCCGCTGATCGGTATATGCGATCTCTGAACGCGCGATCTCGAGCAGGAAGGCGCCCGCGCGCATGCGAACGGCGGTGCGGAAGATCGACCGCGCGGTGTCGTAGGCCATGCCGCGCACGTTGATGGCGGGCACGGTGAAGCCGTGCACCGCCCCGCGGCCGCGAGCCATGTAGAGATCGTGAATGGATGCCGGGCGCACGCCCACCGCCTGCCCCAACTCCCAGAGCATCCACCGCGCGTGGGACTGGGCCACCGGATCGCCGAACACGGCGGCGCGGACCAGTTGGTCCATCGCCGGGCCGGCCAGCGGCGCGGCGTCCTTCACCTGCACGCGGCCGTTCGTCACCGATACCGCGGCGCCGAACAGGCCGTTCAGAGACTCGATCGTGTCGGGCATGGCTTCCTCGTATCCGGACCAGAGCAGCGCAGGCGCGCCGCCGGAGCCCGGAAGTCAGTCGGTCTTCGGAAGTTCACCTATGCGGCGGGCGGGATCAAGCCGTCGGTTATACCGAGGCCCGAGGATCGGGCTTGGGCAGCGTGTCCCACTCCTTGCGCGCCGCCCCGGCGTCGGCGCGGCCGAGCATGGCGTACGTGAACTGCTTGCCCAGCTCCACACCCGGTTGGTTGAGCGCGTCGACGCCGTACAGCTGGCCGGCGTAGATGGTGGCCACTTCGAGCAGCATCAACAGCGCCCCCACGTGCCAGGCGTCGGCCCGGTCGGCATGGATGGTGAGGTTGGGACGTCCGCGGCGGGCCAGCGCGCCTGCGGTGGCCCGCCGCTCGATGTCGATCAGCTCGCCCAGATGGTGGCCGCCCAGGTAGGCGAGTTCGGGCACATCCTGGTGCAGCGCGGGGATCGGCACGTCCACCGGATGCTCGCCCAGCTGGATGAAGCTGATGGTCTTGTTGGGCGTGCCCTCCATGAACAGTTGCACCTGGCTGTGCTGGTCGGTGGCGCCGTGCGAGGCGAGGGGGGTAGGGCCCACGCCGGGGTCGCCCGGCGCGCGGTGCTTGCCCAGGCTCTCGGCCCAGAGCTGCACGAACCAGGCGGCGATGTCGCGCAGGGGATCGGAGTACGGCATGAGCACGTGCACGCCGCGGCCGAGCGTGGTGTCGGCCAGCCATTGGAGCACGCCGAACACGGCGCCCGGGTTGTCGCGGAGCGTGGCGGTGTCGCACCGCGCGGCCATGTCGGCGGCCCCCGCGAGCAGCGCCGCGGTGTCCACGCCGAGCAGCGCGGCGGGGAGGACGCCCACGGGCGTGAGCACGCTGAACCGCCCCCCCACGTTGGGCGGAATGTCGAGCGCCGGCACGCCCTCCTGGCCGGCGATGTCGCGCAGCGCGCCGTTCTTGGGATCGGTGACGAACACCAGGTGGTCGCGCGCGCCGGCGCCGAACCTGGCATTGAGCTGGCCACGGACGATCAGGTACTGGGCCATGGTCTCGGCGGTGCCGCCCGATTTGGAGGTGACCAGGAACAGCGCGCGCTCGAGATCGAGCCGCGCCAGCAGCGCGGCGATGGTGCCGGGATCCACGTTGTCGAGCACGTGCAGGCGCGGCCACCCGCCCCGCTCGGCGCCCGACAGCGCATTCCAGTCGTGCTTGCAGAGGGCGGTGCGCAGGGCGATGGGGCCGAGCGCCGACCCGCCGATGCCGAGCAGGACGACGTCGTCGAACTTGCCGCGGGCGCCGGCAGCGAAGGCGGTGGACTGGGCGTGGAGCGCGGCGTTGCCGGGCAGATCCAGGAATCCCAGCGCGCCGGTGGCGCGCAACGCCCGCACGGCGCCGTGGACGCCGGCGAAGTCGCGCTGCGCGGTCTCCCAGGCGTTGGCGGAGACGCCCCCCGCCACGGCGCCGGCGAGCATGTTGGTGTAGTCGATGCGAATGGTCATGGTCCGTCGATGCGAACCGTGAGGCCGTCGAACGCGGGGCTGATGCCCCGCGGCAGCTCGGCTTCGAGATCCGCGTGAAAGTTGTCGTGCGTGAGGTGCGTGAGATACGTACGCTCGGCGCCCACCTGGCCGGCCACGCGAATGGCGTCGGGGATGCTGAGGTGGGTGGGGTGCTCGGTTCGGAAGAGGGCGTTCAGCACGAGGACGCGGGCGCCGCGGATCACCGCCATCACGTCGTCGGGGATGCTCTTGGCGTCGGTGATGTAGGCCAGGGGGCCGATGCGAAACCCGGTCACGGTCATGCGGCCGTGGGGCACGGCGAACGGGAGCACGTCGATGCCGGCCACCGAGAACAGCTCGCCGTGCCGGAACGCGATGGCCCGCCCTTCGGGCTTGGACGTGCCGGGCAGTGGGCGCACGTTCTCGTCGAACACGTAGCCGAACTTGGCGCGGAGGCTGGCCAGCGTCTGTTCCGATCCGTAGAACGGCAGCGGCCCGTCGCGGCGCACCGAGATGGCGCGGATGTCGTCGAGGCCGTGCGTATGGTCGGCATGGTCGTGGGTGAACAGCACCGCGTCCACGCGATCGATGCCGGCGGCGATGAGCTGCAGGCGCAACTCGGGCGGCGTATCGAGCAACAGACGCGCCCCGCCCTGCCCCTCCACCACCGCGCCCACGCGCGTGCGCTTGTCCCGCGGATCGGCCGAGTTGCACACCGCGCAGTGGCACCCCAGTTGGGGAACGCCAAAGCTCGTGCCGGTTCCGAGGAACGTGAGCTTCACACCGTCTCCACCTTGAGCGTATTGGTGGACCCGGGCACGTCAAACGGCACGCCGGCGGTGACGACCACGCGGTCGCCGGGCCGCGCGAGCTGCCGGCGGTTGACCACGTCGACGGCCACGCGCACCATGGCTTCGTAGGTGTCGCAGTGCGGGACGAGCTCGGGGATCACCCCCCACACGAGGCCGAGCTGCCGATACGTGCGCGCCACGTCGGTGAGCACGAGAATCGGCACGCCGGGCCGCTGCGAGGCCACGATGCGCGCGCTGAAGCCGCTCTTGGTGAACACGATCAGCACCGGCGCGTGGAGCATGCGCACGGCCGCGGCGCTCGCGGCGGCGATGGCGAACTCGTTGGAGACCTCGCCGTCCAGTTCGCGCCAGAGGTCGCGCGGCTCGGCGCTGCGGCGGCGCTCGATCTCGCGTATGATGCGCGTCATCGCCTCCACGGCGAGGCGCGGATACTGGCCGGTGGCGGTCTCGGCGGAGAGCATCACCGCGTCGGTGCCGTCGAGGATCGCGTTGGCCACGTCGCTCGCCTCGGCGCGCGTGGGCCGCGGGTTCGTGAACATCGACTCGAGCATCTGCGTGGCCGTGATCACCGGGCGGCCGAGTTTGTTGGCGATGGCGATGATGCGCTTCTGCGCGAACGGCACCTCCTCGAACGGCAACTCCACGCCGAGGTCGCCGCGGGCCACCATCACGCCGTCGGAGGCGCGCACGATGCTCTCGATGTTCTCGAGCGCCGAGTCCTTCTCGATCTTGGCCACGACGAGCAGATGGCGCGGGATGAGCGTGCGCAGCTCGGCGATGTCCTCGGCGCGGCGCACGAAGCTGAGAGCGAGGTATTCGAGCCCTTGCTCGATGGCGAACGCCACGTCCTCGCGATCCTTGTCGGTGATCGACGGCGCCGAGACCTGGACGCCGGGCAGATTCATTCCCTTGTGGCTCCTGAGGAGTCCGCCGTGCAGCACGCGCACCGCCACCTTGGGGCCATGGACCTCGAGCACCACCAGCTCGAGCAGGCCGTCGTCCACGAGCACGCGGTCGCCGTCGGTCACGTCGTCGGCCAGGCGCGCGTAGGTGACGGGGACGTCGGCGCCGTGCGCCACGTGCTCGGGCGCGAGCACGATCTCCGCGCCCTCGGCCAGTTCGAGCGGACCGGCCAGGTCGCCGATGCGGATGCGGGGCCCCTGGAGATCGCCGAGGATGGCCACCGGCTTGCCCATGGCATCGGCCACCGATCGCACCCGGGCGATGGTTTCGGCGTGCTGTTCGTGCGTGCCGTGCGAGAAGTTGACGCGGGCCACGTTCATGCCCGCTTCGATCAGTCCGGCCACGGCGTCGGCCGACGCGGTGGCGGGGCCCAGGGTGCAGACGATCTTCGTGCTGCAGAAGGCCGCCGCGCCCGGCGGCCGGTTGCGCGTATCGAGAGCTTTCACGTGTCGGACGTCCTCAGCGCGCGGCGAGATGGCGGCCGAGCGATTCGGACTTCTGCGCGAGCCCGGCGATCAGCGAATCATAGGATTTCTGGAAACTGGCCAGCCCGCTCACGAGCAGGGTGTCGGTGACGTCGTCGAGCGAGATCCCGGCGGCCCGGAGGGACGCGAGGTCGCGGCGCGCGGCGTCGAGGTTGGCATCGATCGTGCGGCGCACCTCGCCGTGATCGCGGAACGCCTCGAGGGTGGCCGGCGGCATCGTGTTGACGGTGTCGGGGCCGATGAGCTCCTCCACGTAGATCACGTCGCGATAGGCCGGGTTCTTGGTGCTCGTGCTGGCCCAGAGCGGCCGCTGCAGCCGCGCCCCCCTGGCGCGCAGCGCGTCCCAGCGCGGGCCGACGAAGCGCTCGGCGAACAACGCGTACGCGAGCTTCGCATTGGCCACCGCCGCCTTGCCCTTGAGCGCCGAGAACGCATCGGCGTGACCGGCGTCCTGGCGCGCCATGAGGTCGAGCCGCTTGTCCACCTCGGTATCGACACGACTCACGAAGAAGCTGGCCACCGAGGCGATCTCGTCGATCGGCTTGCCGCGGGAGACGCGATCTTCGAGTCCCGACAGGTAGGCCTCGATCACGCGATCGTGGGCGGCGATGGCGAACAGGAGGGTGATGTTGACGTTGATGCCCTCGGCGATGAGCTGGCGCACCGCCGTGGCGCCTTCGACCGTGCCGGGCACCTTGATCATCACGTTCGGCCGGCTGACCGTGTTCCACAGGCGCTTCGCCTCGGCGACCGTGGCCGCGGCGTCGTTGGCGGCGGCCGGCGAGACCTCGATCGAGACATAACCGTCGCCGCCCTTGGTGGCGCGGTACACCGTCGCGAACACATCGCACGCGTTGCGGACGTCGGTGGTGGCGAGCAGTTCGAACAGCTCGGGGGCCGTGTAGTCGCCCTCCAACGAGCGGATCTGCGCGTCGTAGGCGTCGCCTTCAGCCAGCGCCTTCTCGAAGATCGTGGGATTGGACGTCATCCCGGTGAGCGAATCCTGGGCGATGCGCCGGGTGAGGTCGCCGTTGTGCAGCATCGCGCGCTCGATGAAATCGAGCCAGATGGATTGGCCGGCGTCGTGCAGACGCTGGAGTCTGGTGTCGGTCATGGTAGTACTCAGTGCTGAAGGCTGGGCGGCGGGTGGGGGCACGCCCTTGTCCTGAACATACCACGCGCGGCTCGGGGACGTCACATGTTCCCGCAGCCGCGCGCGGTCGTTGCGCGAGCGCGACGCGCTCGCGTCCGGCTACCGCTCGCCCACGTACACCACGCGGAACACCCGCCCGTGCTGATCATCGGCGATGTACAGGGCGCCGTCCGGACCCTCGGCCAGCCCCGTGGGGCGCCCGCCCAGCGCGGTGAACTTGCCATCGGTGAAGAACCCGCCGGCGAACGTCTGGTACGCGCCACCCGCGGCGTTGCCGTTGAGCGGCTGGAACACCACGCGGTAGCCGGCCTGCGGCTCGGGGGCGCGGTTCCACGAGCCGTGGAAGGCGATGAACACGCCGTGCCGATACGCGGCGGGGAAGTTGCCGCCGCGGTAGAACATGAGCCCGTTGGGCGCCCAGTGCGCGGGGAACGTGGCCACCGGCCCCTTCGCCTCGGCGCACCGGCCCTGCCGGTCGTCGTGACCGCCGTATTCCGGGGCGAGCATCAACTGGTGCTTGGGCACGTCGAAGTAACAGTAGGGCCAGCCGTAGTCGCCGTGCTCCTGCACGTGGATCAGCTCCTCGGCGGGCGATTCGGCGCTGGCCATGTCGGCGTATTCGGGCCACAGGTTGAGCTGGTCGCGCCCGTGCTGCATGACCCACAGCGTGTTGTCGGCGGGGTTGATGTCCATGCCCACCGAATTGCGGATGCCGATGGCATAGTGCTCGCCCATGGCCTGCGTCTGATCCTTCTTCCGGGCGTCGAACTTCCAGATGCCGCCGCGGGTCTCGCGCTCCACGCACGGATCGATGCCCGGCACGCCCTTCTGCCGATCCTTGGCCTGGCACGCGTTGGTGGCGGTGCCGACGTTCACGTACATCACGCCATTCCGGTCGATGACGAAGGTCTTGAGCGGGTGGTTGCCGCCGGCCGGCAGATCCTTGACGATCGTGTCGGGCGGTCCCGACGGCTCGAGTTGGCCGGCGGCCATCGGATAGCGCACCACGCCGGTGCCGTTCTCGGCGTACAGGTAGCCGTCGAACAGGCGCACCTCGCTGGAACTGAAGTCGCCCCACTGTTTGCGGATGTCCGCCACGCCGTCGTGGTTGGTGTCGCGGAGCGCAGTGATGGCCGTGGCGGACCCACGACCGCCGCGGCCGGCCACGAACACGTCCCCGTTGGGCGCCACCACCATGTGGCGCGCGCCCTGCACGTTGGCGGTGAACAGGGTGGCGCAGAATCCCTTGGGAAGGTCGAGAGGGGCGCTCTGTGGCGCACAGCGCTGGGCCGTGGCGGAGAGCGGGGCGAGCGCGGCGAGGAGGGTGAATGCGAGGATCTTCATGCGGGTGGAACTCCGTGGAACGTGAGGGTTGGTACAATAGGATGGCAGGACGGTAGGGGGGTAGGGGGGTAGGACGGATGACTGCGGAACGCCGTTCCCGTCCTACCCCCCTACCCCCCTACCGTCCTACCGTCACTCGCGGCAACGGATCCGGCATGTCCGCCAGCACGTACGCCATCACGGCCATCGTCGCGATGCAGCGGCGGAAGTCGTCGGGGTCGATGACGGTCATCATGTCGGCCGCGGTGTGATGGAACCAGAAGTAGCGCGAGTCGTCCACGTTGAGCGCGAACCCGGGCACGCCGGTGTGGATCGTGGCCTCGACGTCCGCCTCGGGATCGCCGGCCACGACGTTGGACGCGCCGATGCGCGCGAGCAGGGCGCCGATCTGCTTGGCGATGACCAGCGCCGAGTCGCTGCCCTGGAAGCGGAAGCCATCGGGACGGAAGACGCCGTTGTCCGACTCCATGGCCGCCACGTGCCTGGGAAGCTCCGCCAGATGCGCGTCGTGATAGGCCCGCCCGCCGCGTCCGCCGTTCTCCTCGTTCACCCACATCACCACGCGCACCGTGCGCCGCGGCTTGAGTCCCAGGGCCTGCATCAGCCGCACGGCCTCCCAGGCGGCGAAGCTGCCACCGCCGTCGTCCATGGCGCCCTCGCCCACGTCCCACGAATCGATGTGTCCGCCCAGCACCACGACCTCATCGGGCTTCTCCGACCCCCGCAGCTCGGCCACGATGTTCCGCGACGGCGCGTCGGGCTCCGTGTGCGCCTGCATGCGCAGGGTGAGCACGATCGGATTGCCGCGGTCCTGCATCCGGTGGATCATCTCCACGTCTTCCACGCTGAGCGCGGCCGAGGGGATCTTCGGTACGCCGGGCGCGTAGCGCAGCGAGCCGGTGTGCGGGGTCTGCTGCGAGTGGGGCGTCACCGAGCGGATGAGGGCCGCGACCGCACCCACCGCGGCCGCCGCCGACGCGGCGCCGCCGCGGTACGCGACGTTGATGCGGTACCCCTCCATGGGCGGGACGTCGGTGGGAAAGGGGGAGTCGAAGATCACGATCTTCCCCTTGGCCTGGTCGGCGTGCGCGGCGAGATCGTCGAAGCTCTTCACCACGAGCACCGGGGCGGTGATGCCCTGCGGCGGCGTGGCCACGCTGCCGCCGAGCCCCAGCATGTGGAGCTGGTAGGCGCGCGGCTGCACCAACTCCGCCGATTCTTCGCCGCGCACCCAGTGCGGCACCATCACCGGCTCGCCGTGCACGTTGGCCAGGCCGTCGGCCTTCATGCGCGCCAGGATCCAGTCGATGGCGTGCTCGAGGTTGGGCGATCCGCTCAGTCGATTGCCGAAGCTGTCGGTCATGTCGGCCAACCGGCTGTACGCCGTGGTATCGGCCATGGCGGCGTCGATCAGCCGATTGGCCGGACCGCGGTACTGGTCGGCGAGCGACTGCGCGCGGGAGACGGCCGGGACGGTCAGGAGCACCGTCAGCGCGACGATCAGCGCCGCGGAACCGCGACGTGGGTTGGACTCGGGCATGAGGCGGGGGGCAGGGACGCGGGAGCCGCGGCGCCGGGGCGGCGCCGGACCGGGGAATAATACGGAATACGGGCCCACCGTTCAAACCAACTCGCTGGCGGACTGCCCACTGGCTATCGCGGCCCCGCGGTAGCCAGTGGGCAGTGCTCAGTTGGCCGGCCCCAGGATCGCGTTCGCTTGCCGGATCCGCTCGTCGAGTTCCTTCTTCAACACCGCGTAACGCTCCACGGCGTCGCGTCCGACCTTCTGGTCCGCGTCGTTGGTCATGCCGTACAGATACGTGATGTGGGTCTGCAGCTCGGGCTTGCTATACCGAATGCCCGGCGTGACCAGATGGCTGGCCAGTTCCGTGACCTTGGCCAAGGTATCGGCTGCGGCACCCGTGGCCCCGCGCAGCCGGTCCTGGGCCGCCGTCACCCGCGCCACGAGTTGGTTGACGTCGCTCACCAACGCGCGCGCCCGCAGGTTGTGGGCCAACTGCGCCCGCAGATCGGCCCTGGTCACGCCGTCGCTGGTGACGCGCGGATCCTCGATCAGCGTGAACGCCTGCGTGCTGGTATACGAGCCGACCGTGAGGCGCACCGAGTACCGGCCCGGCGCGGCCATCGGGCCGTTGGGTCCTTGGGGACGCGCCGGGCTCTCCCAGGGTCCGGGATAGCGGAGGTCCCAGGTGAAGCGGTGCATGCCGACCGTCTTCTCCACACGCGCCGCCGCGGGCCGGCCGCGGAATCCCCCCTCCCCACCACCACGGCCCACCGCAGCCGGGGCGGCGCTCGAGAACGTCTGGATCACCGTTCCCGAGCCGTCCAGGATCTGGAGCACCACGTCGCCGGCCGGCGGCGACCCGATGTAGTAGTCGATCTGCGCACCGGGCGCCGGATACTCCGGGCCCGCGGCGCCGCGGCCGCCGCCGAACCCGGCGCGCGCCCCGTGCCGCACGGCCTGTTCCGGCGTGAACAGATGCGCGGCCGAGTGCGCCACCTGCGCCGTGAGTTGGTGCAGCGGGGAGAGGTTGTCGAGAATCCAGAACGACCGGCCCTGCGTGGAGATCACGAGGTCGTTGTGCGCCACCTTGATGTCGGTAATGGGCGTGACCGGCAGGTTCATCTGGAACGACTGCCAGTGCGCGCCGTTGTCGAACGAGACGTACATCCCGAATTCGGTGCCGGCGTACAGGAGGCCGGCGCGATCGGGATCCTCGCGCACCACGCGCGTGGGCGAGTCGCCGGGGATGCCGTTCGTCCCGTTGGTGAGCAGCGTCCACGACGCGCCGTAGTCGTCGGTGCGGTAGATGTACGGCGCGAAGTCGCCGAGCAGGTAGCGGTAGATGGCGACGTACGCAGACCCCGGCCGCCGCGGGCTCGGCTCGATGTTCTGCACGCGACCGCCGGGCTGGAGCCCTTTGGGCGTCACGTTCGTCCACGTCTTGCCGTCGTCGCGCGTGACGTACACGAGGCCGTCGTTGGAGCCGGTCCAGATGATGCCGCGCTTGACCGGCGATTCGCGAATGGAATACAGCGTGCTGTACACCTCCTCGCCGGTGGCATCGCGCGTGATCGGCGTGCCGCTCGCCTCCTGCGGCTCGCCTTTCGGATTCCAGGTCAGGTCGGGGCTGATGCGCGTCCACGTCACGCCTTCGTCGCGCGTGCGATGGACGTACTGCGAGCCGTAGTACACGGTGTTCGGATCGTACGGCGACACCTCCATGGGCGACACGCGCTGGAAGCGATAGATCAGCTCGGCGCCGCCGTTACCGTACAGCGACTGGGCGCCCACCCAGTACTGCTGCTCGTTGGCCGTCTTCAAGTTGAGGCGGCTGAACTGCCCCTTGCACGAGCCGTACACGGTGTCGGGGTTGAGCGTGTTGGGGATGATCGGCCCCGTCTCGCACCCCGGGCCCTCGCGCCACTCCTGCCCGTTGCCCAGCGGCAGGCTGGGCACGATGAGTGTGTTGTCGTCCTGCTGCGCACCGTACACGCGGTACGGATACTGGCTGTCCACCGCCACCTGGTAGATCTCGGCCGTGGGCTGATTGAGTTGCGAACTCCACGTCCTGCCGCCGTCCAGCGAGACGTTGGCGCCGCCGTCGTTGGACTGGATCATCGCGTCGGAGTTGTCGGGATTGATCCAGAGGTCATGGTTGTCGCCGTGCGGCACCGGCTCGCTGCGGAAGGTCTTGCCGCCGTCGGTGCTCTTGAACCAGCCCTCGTCGCCCACGTACACCACGTCCGGATCGTTGGGATCCACGCCCAGCGTGGTGTAGTAGAACGGCCGCGTCCACAGGCTCGGCGACGCATTCACCAGCGTCCACGTGGCGCCGGAATCCTCGGAGCGGTACAGCCCGCCGCCCGGCTTGGCCTCGATCAGCGCGTAGATCCGGTTGGGCATCGCCCGCGAGATCGCGACGTTGCTGCGGCCGAACAGCTGATCGGGCAGTCCGCCGCCCAGCTTGGTCCAACTGTCCCCGCCGTCGCTGCTCTTGTAGATGCCGCCCTCGTACGCGCCGCTGACGATGGTCCACGGCTTGCGCTGGCCGTGCCACATCGCGGCGAAGATCACGCCGGGATGGCCGGGCTGCAGTTCGAGGTCCGTGGCGCCGGTGCTGTCGGAGACGTAGAGGATCTTCTGCCAGCTCTTGCCGCCGTCCCTGGTGCGATAGACGCCGCGCTCCACGTTGGGCACGAACGGATTACCCTGCGCGGCCACGTACACCAGGTCGGGATCGGTGGGGTCGATGCGCACGGTGGCGATCTGGCCCACCGCCTGGAGCCCCACGAAGGCCCACGAATGCCCGCCGTCGGTGGACTTGTAGAGGCCGCGACCGATCGAGACGTTGCTCCGGATCTTGGACGAGCCGGTGCCCACGTACACGATGTTCGGATCGGACCGCGACACCTCCACCGCCCCGATCGACGCCACGGCAAGGAAGCCGTCGGTGACGTTGCGCCAGGAGGCGCCGGCGTCGGTGGTCTTCCACACGCCGCCGCCCGTGGTGCCCATGTAGAAGGTGCGCGGCTGCGAGGGCACGCCGGTGACGGTCGTCACGCGTCCGCCGCGCTCGGGCCCGATCATCCGGTAGTGCATCCCCGACCAGAGCGCCGAGTCGTAGGTCACGCGTTGGGCGCCGGCCGCGAGCGGCAGCGCCAGGAGCATGAGCGCGGCGCGCGACGCGCCGCGAATCGTGAATGCCTGCATCGTGACTCCCCTGTTCCGATCCGCCGTCATGACACGTGATCCCATTCGGCGAGCACCGCCTGCACCACCGCGTCCCCCTGCTCCGCCCCAACCGCCCCCTGCGCCATGCGCGGCGAGCCGCCGCCCCGCCCCCCCGCCGCGCCGAGCGCGCGCTTGAGCACGGCGCCGGCTTCGAGCCCCGAGTCTTCCGACGTGCCGGCGATCACGGCGCCCGATGCCGCGATCGTGCCCACGAACGCGGCACGCGGCAGCGCGCACACCGCATGCGCCAGTCCGCGCAGGTCGTCCAGCGCGCCGTCGGCACGGCGTTCGATCACGCGACGCACGCCGCGCGCGTCGGGGGTGGCGGCGTCGTACCGCTCGCGCGCGCGATAAGCGTCCAACTCCCGCTCGATCCTGCGCCGGCTCGCTTCGACGTCGCGCGCCGCCGCGAGCTTCGCTTCCACCATCGACGGCGCATCGTCCACCGAACTGGACAGCGCCTGCGCGATGGACGACAGCGCCGCGTAGTCGGCGCGGGCCCGCCGCACCGCGCGCGCGCCGCACACGAACTCGATGCGCGTGCCCTGCTTCACCTTCTCGACGCGCCGCAACAACAGCGCGCCGATCTCGCCCGTGCCGCGCACGTGCGTGCCGCCGCAGGCGCTGCGATCCACGCCGGCAATGGTGATCACGCGGATCTCGCCGGTGCGGCCCGACGGCTTCCGCAGCCCCGGCGCCGCCGCGTCCTCGAACGACACCGACACGGCGCGCGCTTCGGCGATCACCGCATTGGCGCGATCCTCGGCGGCGTCGAGCCTGGCGCGCGGCGCGGCGTCGGTGTTCACGTCGAGCGTCGACGTCTCGTCACCGAAGTGCACGCTCACCGTCTTCCAGCCGTGGAGGTCCTCGAGCACGGCCGAGAGCAGATGCTGCCCCGTGTGCTGCTGCATGTGGTCGAACCGCCGCGCCCAGTCCACCCGGCCGTGCACGGCGCCGGCCGCCGCGTCCAACGGCCCATCGAGCAGATGGGCGATCCGGTCGTCCTCGTCCACCACGTCGGTCACGCGGCGCCCGCCCAGCGTGCCGGTGTCGAACGGCTGCCCGCCCGACGTGGGATAGAGCGCCGTCCGGTCCAGGTACACCCGGTGGCCGCCGTCCGCGACCTCGACGATCGTGGCGTCGAAGTCGGTGAGGTATGCATCCTTATAGTAGAGCCGGTCGGTCATCGCCGTCGGAGGTGGGAGGGCAGCGCTCCCTAAACATTCGCTACGGTACGCGCAATTTGAAGAGCAAGGTCCAACATCCGTGAATTCGCTCCCCATCGACGAAGCGCTCCCGGCCCTCCGCGCCGCGCTCCGCGCCCACACGAGCGCCGTGCTCCAGGCGCCACCCGGCGCCGGCAAGACGACGCGCGTTCCGCTGGCCCTGCTCGACGAGCCCTGGCTCTCGGGCCGCGCGATCGTGATGCTCGAGCCGCGGCGCCTGGCCACGCGCGCCGCTGCCCGGTACATGGCGCGCACGCTGGGCCAGCCGGTGGGTCGCACGGTGGGCTTCCGCGTGCGCGGCGAGTCGGCGGTGAGCGCCACCACGCGCGTCGAAGTGGTGACCGAAGGCATCCTCACGCGGCGCATGCAGCACGACCCGGCGCTGGACGGCGTCGGGCTGGTCATCTTCGACGAATTCCATGAGCGCAGCGTGCACGCCGACTTGGGCCTGGCGTTCGCGCTGCAGTCGCAGGCCCTGCTCCGCCCCGACCTGCGCCTGCTCGTGATGTCGGCCACGCTCGACGGCGACCCGGTGGCGGCGCTCCTCGGCGGCGCGCCGATCGTGCGCAGCGAGGGGCGGTCGTTCCCGGTGGACACGCGCTACCTGCCGCGCCGCGCCGACGCGCGCGTGGAGCCGGACGCGGCCGCCGCGGTGCAGCGCGCCCTCGCCGACGACACGGGCGACATCCTCGTCTTTCTGCCCGGCGCCGGTGAGATCCGTCGCACGAGCGAACTCCTCGCCGGCCGGTTGGCCGATCCACGGGTCCACGTGGCGCCGCTCTACGGCGACCTCCCGGCCGACGCACAGGACCAGGCCATCCAGCCCAGCCCGCCGGGCCAACGCAAGGTGGTGCTCGCCACGAGCATCGCGCAGACCAGCCTCACCATCGAAGGGGTGCGCGTGGTGATCGACGCCGGCCTCTCGCGCGGGCCCAGCTTCTCGCCGCGCAGCGGGATGACGCGGCTGGAAACAGTGCGCGTGTCGCGCGCGTCGGCCGACCAGCGCCGCGGCCGCGCCGGCCGCGTGGCGCCCGGGGTGTGCTACCGGCTGTGGAGCGCCCAGGAGGAACATCACCTGGTGGCGCACGAGTCGCCGGAGATGCTCACCGCCGACCTCGCCCCGGTGGCGCTCGAACTGGCGGCCGCCGGCATCGCCCACCCCACGGACTTGAAGTGGCTCGATCCGCCGCCGACGGCGGCGTTCCGCCAAGCGCGCGAGCTGCTCGTCGAACTGGGCGCGCTCGGCCCCGATGGCCGGATCACGCCCCACGGGACGCGGATGGCGGCGCTGGGCACCCATCCGCGGCTGGCGCACCTGATGCTGCGCGGCGCGGAACTGGGCGCGGCGGCGGACGCCGCAACGGTCGCGGCGCTGCTCGAGGAGCGCGACATCCTGCGCGGCGAGGGCGCGCCCCCGCCGGCCGACTTCACCCTGCGCGTGGACGCGCTGCGCGGACGCGGCGGCATCGCGCACATGGCCGCCGCCCGCGTGGACGGCCCGGCCGCGCACCGCGTGCGCGAGCTGGCGCAGCGGTGGCGCGCACAGCTCGAGTCGCCGCCCGGCGCCGCCGCCGAGATCCCGCTCGGCGCGCTCCTCGCGCTGGCCTACCCCGATCGCGTGGCCCAGCGCCGCGTGGGCCAGCGCACGCGCTATCTCATGCGCAACGGCCAGGGCGCGGTGCTCGGCGATGCGGCGGCATTCAGCGATGCGGAATATCTCGTGGTCACCGAGACCGACGGCCGGCAGCCGGAGAGCCGCATCTATCTGGCGGCGCCGATCGCGCTCGCCGACCTCGAGGCGCAACTCGGGGATCAGGTCACCACCGACGACGAGTACACGTGGAACGCCGAGCGCGCGGCGGTCGCGGCGCGGCGGGTGACGCGGCTGGGCGCGATCACGCTTCGCGAGGCCACGCTCGGCGAGCCCGATCCCGCCCGGGTGGCCGGCGTCATGGCGCGCGAGCTGCTGCGCCGCGGCGTGGGCAACCTGCCGTGGAGCGACGACGCGCGTTCGCTGCGGCAGCGCGTGGCGTTCCTGCGCACCACGGACGCGACGTGGCCCGATCTCTCCGACGCGGCATTGACGGCGTCGGTCGAGCAGTGGCTGTCGCCGCTTCTGCTGGGCACGCGGCGGCTGGACGACGTGCGCGCGTTGGACCTGGCCGACGCGTTGCGGAGCATGCTCTCCTGGCCGCAGCGCGCGGCGCTGGACACGCTCGCGCCCGTGCAGGTCGCCGTCCCGACCGGATCGCGCATCACGATCGACTACTCGAATGCGGAATCGCCCGTGCTGGCGGTGCGCCTGCAGGAGATGTTCGGCCTGGCCGACACGCCGCGCGTGGCGGGCGGACGCGTGCCGCTCACGCTGCATCTGCTGTCGCCGGCCCGGCGGCCGGTGCAGGTGACCACCGACCTCGCGGGATTCTGGCAGCGAAGCTACTTCGACGTTCGCAAGGACTTACGGGGCCGCTATCCGCGGCATTACTGGCCGGACGATCCGCTGGTGGCTGAACCGACCCGTCGCGCCAAACCGCGCGGCACGTGAGCGCGCCGCTGCGGCAGCGGCCTACTCGCCCGAGGGCGCCAGATCGTTCGCCAACTCGTCGATCAGACGCAGCGCCTGCGCCGCCTGACGCTTGCTCCAGTCGCGGCGAAATTGGGTGAACGCCTCGTCGCCGTGCAGGTGCGCGCGGCGCGCCACCTCCAGCAATCCGGTGCGCAGTCCGCGCCGCGACGGCCGGGCCGACCTGGGCGCCAACTCCGGCTCCACGAGCGCCACCGCCCGGCGGTGCGCGATCGCGCCCGCGATCTGCTCCACTTCCGAGAGAATGCGCTCGGCCAGCAACTGCGCGTCGTGGAATTCACCCAGCCCGTCCTGCAGGACCTTGAGCCGCTCCACCAGCTCGGCCACGCGCGGGTCCGCGTCGAGCGGCTCGAGCACGTAGCGCAGTTGCTTGCCGGCGATGCGCGCGCGATGGGCAGGCGCCACGTCCTCGGCCGATCCCACGCGCCGGAGCGCCCGGGCGAGCCGCGCGCGTTGCCGTCGCAACAGCCCGGCCATGAACGCCGCCATCGGTGGCTCCGGCTCGGGATCGTCCACGGCGATCTCGCGCCAGTAACGATCGAGTTCGTCCGCCAGCCGCTCCGTGGCGCGGGGCAGCCGCTTGGCCAGGTACGTGGCGGCGGCCCCCGCGCTCTCCACGCACTCGCCGCGCAGCCGCTCCACCAGATGCGCGTGCCCGGCGCCGGCGGCGGGGGGAAGCCCCGCCTGCGCCTGCAGCCAGGCCAGCGCCACCTCGGCATCGCGCGCCGCGTTGGTGGCGTGAGCGAGCGTACGAAAGGCGCGCCGCGACTTGCGGCCCACCGTGTCGTCGAGCACGGGCCGGCAGGCGCGCAGCCAGGTGCGCAGCCGCCGTAGCGCCACGCGCAGATCGTGCAGTGCCTCGGCGTCCGGCGCGCCGAGGCGGGCATGCGCGGCGCGCACGTCGTCGAGCAGCGCGCGCGCGATCACCCGCGCGGCGCGCCGGGCCGGCTGGGCCAGCAGCTCGGGCGTCAGCTGCGCCGTGGACATCGGTCAGTGAATCCTGAGCGACCGCACGGCGCGATCGGCCTTGGGATATCGCAGCCGGAGCCCCTCCAGCGTCCGGACGATCTCGCTGGCCACCAGCCAGTTGCGCACCTTCTTGTCGTCGGACGGCACCACGTACCAGGGAGCCCACGGTGTGCTGCAGCGGCGGAGCGCGTCCCGGTAGGCGGCGGTGTAGCCGCTCCAGCGGGCCCGATCCTCCAGATCGCCGGCGCGGAATTTCCAGTTCTTGGTCGCGTCGGTGAGGCGGTCCCTGAGGCGGTGCTTCTGCTCGTCGCGCGACACGTGCAGGAAGAACTTGAGGATGACCACCCCGTTCTCGGTGAGCATCCGCTCGAAGTCGTTGATCTGGCGGTAGCGCGCCGCCCACACCGCGTGGGACGCCAGGTGCCGCACGCGCCCCACGAGCACGTCCTCGTAGTGCGACCGATTGAAGATGCCGATCATGCCCCGCGCCGGCACGCGCGCGTGCGCGCGCCACAGAAAATCGTGGCGGGCCTCGATGTCGGTGGGTTGCTTGAAGCTGGTGACCTCGCACCCCTGCGGGTTCACGGCGCTGAAGACGTGCCGGATGGTGCCGTCCTTGCCGGCCGCGTCGCGACCCTGGAGCACGATCAGCAGCGCGTGGCGCGCGTCGGCGTAGAACACGCGCTGCAACTTGGAAAGACGCGTGACCTGCTCGCGGATCTCGTCGTCGAGCGCCTCGCCCGAGGGCGTGCCGGCGGGCGGCGCGGCGGCGTGGCTGGCCAGCCGGAGGGTGGTGCGAGCGGTGACGGCGTGCAGTGACATCACGAGTCCGAGTTGGAGGTCGGCGGTACGCACGCGGCAGGCATTCGCCGCGCGCCGCGGGCGGTGTGCCGCCCGCCGTCCATGTGGATCTTAGACGGAAGTCCGCCGCCGCGTCCAGACGATGGCATACGCCGTGACGTTCGCGGCGATCACCGCCGCCCCCAATCCCATTTGGATCCCCCGCGTCAGGCCGGCCGGATAGATGAGCGGGATCAGGTAATGGGAGATGAATCCCCCACTGTAGCCGGCCGCGCCGCCGGCGGCGCGCAGCTGGTTCTCGAGCGGGGTGAGGGGGCAGATCCAGCCCCAGAATTCGATGGCCGCCCCCCACGCAGCGGCCGGCAGGTGGAGCCACGGCATCCATCGCCAACGGAGCGCCAGATAGCCCCCCGCGATCACGAAGGCGATGAAGCCCGCGTGCGCGACGACGATCAGGTCGGCGAGCAGGCGATACCACATGGAACGGACCTCATGCCGGTTGCGGGCGGCCGCCACACGCCCGCGGCCGACCGGGCCGCGGCTAGAACTCCCGCCGCTTCATTTCCTTGAAGAAGTGCTTCCGGTCTTCGTCGTCGTCCGTCTCCGGCCCACGGGTGGCGTCCAGCGCCGCGTCGTACGTGCGACGCTTGCCCTTGGGGGCCACCGACTTGGCGGCGTTCTTCTTGGCCAGCGCGAGCAGCTGCTTCTCGTCCATATGCGTCGTCCTCCACGCCCGGTGCAGGGCGCCTGCGGGTCTCCCAACCACAGAGGACCGGCGGGGCGGCCGGTTCTGTGGAATCTAGCGACTCCCGGCCCATCCGGCGTGGGCACGCCGGCGCCCGATCACCCCACCTGCGCCATCACCCGGTCCGTGCACTCCGGGCAGATCCCGTGCGTGATCGTCGGCATCGAGGCCTGCTCGAACAGGCCCAGCCGCCGCACAGCCTCGTCGGTTTCCACCCATTCTCCGAGATCGACGCGCTTGCACCAGCCGCACATGTGCAGGAATTCGTCCGTCCGCGCAATCGCCGCGTCGAGCAGGGGGACCGTGGGGCGCGCCCACTCGCCCAGGACGTGCGTGGCGCACTCCACCGCGCCCGCAGCGGCCGGCGTGAGCACGAGCTCGAAGCGCCGCATGCGCGCCGGCGCGTCGCACCGGTAGGGCACGACGATCGTCCGCCCTTCCCGTACCCGGTCGAACAGTACGCGGTACATCGCCTCGGCCTCGGCGCCGGCCAGGTATGGCCAGAGCGACGTGCCGATCACGCCGTCGGCCAGCCTGGGCGCGCCATTCTCGGCCGCGAACGCGCGCCAGGCGTCGTTCACCCACGCCACGCGGTCGTTGGCGTCAATGAGGTACACGGAATGCACGGACGATTCTCGGACCATGGCCCGAAGCGCTGGGGACGTGAACGCGCGAGGCCGCGCCGCCCGGCCCGCGCAGCGCCGGGCAGCGAAGCCGCGGCTGGAAAGATAGTTCCGCAGACGCCGTTCGGTGGCGCCCTCCCCAACCCCGGCGGTATCTTCCCCCTCCTTCGCTCCCGTCCCATCCGCCACCACCTGCCGCCCCGACCCGCGCCATGGAGTTCCACCACCGCCCCGAGTTTCCGCGCGGATTTCGCTGCGCCAGTCGGCACATCGGACTCAAGCCCAAGGGCAAGGACCTCGCCCTGTTCGTGAGCGACGTGGATGCCGCGGCGGCCGCCGTGTTCACGCGCAATCAGTTTCCGGGCGCGCCGGTCGTGCTGGGCCGCGAGACCATCAAAGCCGGCCGCCTGCGGGCCGTGGTCGTGAACAGCAAGGTGAGCAACGTGGCCACCGGCGCGCAGGGGCTGGAGCACGCGCGGCGGATGGCGGCGGCGGCCGCCGCCGAGGTGGGCTGCGACCCGGGGCGCGTGCTCGTCAGTTCCACCGGCGTCATCGGCGTCTCGCTCCCGATCGAGAAGATCGAGCAGGGAATGCACGGCATGCGCGCCGAACTGCAGGACGATCCGCTCGTGGGCGCCCACGGCATCATGACCACCGACACCCACCCCAAGGCGCTCTCGGTGCGCGTGGGGGACGCGACCATCACCTGGGTGGCCAAAGGCTCGGGCATGATCGAGCCCAACATGGCGACGATGCTCGCCTACATCTTCACCGACGCCGCGTTCGACGCGCCGACGCTCGACCGCATGCTGCGTCGGGCCGTCCACGTGTCGTTCAACATGCTGAGCGTGGACAGCGATACCAGCACGTCCGACACCTGCGCCATCCTCGCCAACGGGCTCGCCGGCGCCGTGCCCGAGGACGCATTCGTCGAGGCCCTCACGGCCGGCTGCATCCGGATGACCGAGACGCTGGCCCGCGACGGCGAGGGCGCCAAGCACCTGCTGCGCACGATCGTGCGCGGCGCCGCCACCGACGCCGAGGCGCGTCGCGTGGCCAAGACGCTCGTCAACTCGCCCCTCATCAAGACGATGGTGTTCGGCGCCGATCCCAACGTCGGCCGCATCCTGATGGCGGTGGGCAAGTGCTTCGACTGCATGATTCATCCCGCCACCACCGACGCGTTCATCAACGGGCACGCCGTGGTGCGGGCCGGCGCGCGCGTGGACTTCGACGACGCCGAAGTGCGCGCCGCGCTGGGCCGCGACGTGGTCGATCTCGAAGTGGCGCTCGGCGTGGGCGACGCCACCGCCACCGCCTACGGCTGCGACCTCACGCAGGGCTACATCGACGAGAACGCGGCGTACTACTCGAGCTAGGCGCCACGCTCCCACGATTCCACGCCGCCCGCCACCGGGCGGAACAACGGGTGCGCGCGCACGGCGCGCACGGCGCGCAACTCGCGTAGCCAGGCCGGCCGGCGCTTGCGCACCTTGGCCGTGAGGTGCTTCCACTCGAACGCCAGCTGCCCGCGGGCCACCGGCAGGCGCTGGCGCGTACGCGCGGCGCCGAGCTTGCCGCGGTCGAACCGGTAGCCGCGGCGGTCGGCCTCGTCGCAGATCACCGCCAGATAGCTGTCCAGAGCGGCCACCGGCCGCCGCGCGGCGCGGAACCGCTCGAGCTGCGGATGATGTGTGTATCCCTTGGTGGCACCCGACAGCACGGCTCGCGCGAGCAGCCCCTCGCGCCACACGGCGACCAGGCCTGCAGCGTCGAGATATCGGGGGTGGAGACTCCAGAGTCGCATAGGGGAATGATGGCGCGGCACACCCTCGACGCCCAGTACCGCGAATGTGAGAATGCCGCCTGCCCGGAATGGCAGGCGGCATTCTCGTGCCGGATATCCGTCCTCCGGTCCTACCGTCCTACTGTCCTGCCGTCTTATCGATGAACGCCGCGACGTTCTTCTTGAACTCGGCCAGCGACGGCTCGTGCACGTACACCATGTGCCCCGACATGTACTCGGCAATCGTGATCTGGGCCCGCACCTGCTTGGGCACGCCGAGATGGTCCATCGTCCACTCGGCGGGGAAGTACGGCGTGGCCAGGTCGAACAGGCCGGCGTTGAGCAGCACGTGGAGCTTGGGATTCGCGGTCAACGTCTCGGCCAGGTCGGTGGCCACGTTCGTGTGGCCCGGCCACCCGCGCGCGAACCCGTGCTTCCAGTCCCACGGATTCACGTTGCCGCTCGTGGCGTACATCATGTCCTTGCCGAAGTTCAGATCGTCGTGCATGTACTGGTTGAACAGCGACGTGTACGCGGAGCTGATGTCGGCCGACTGCGGATCGTAGCCGGCGTTCTCGGCCAGCGGGTCGCCCGTCTCGCCGGTGAACCGCGCGTCCAGCCGCCCCAGCACCAGCCCGTGCTCGCGGAGCAGCTCCTTCTCGAACTGGCTCGCCGTCACGCGCAGGTCGGCCTTGTCGATGTAATCGCGGCTGAGGCCCGTGTACTCGTGCAACTTGTCCAGGATCGTGGCGCGATCGGCCGCCGGGAGCTTGTCGCCCTGCAGCAGCGCCTCGGCATAATCGTGCGTGGCGAACTGCTCGACCTGCGTGAGGAATGGCCGCAGCTGCGCCGGCTTGTTGGGCAGCGCGTTGTGGTACCAGGCCACGGCGGCGTACGACGGCAGGTACATGATGAACGGCTCGTCGTTGCCCGGATCGAACGTGATGGTCTGGAAATCCAGCACCGACGACAGCAGGATCACGCCGTTGAGATCGATGTTGTACCGCGACTGCAACACCGCCGAGAGCGCGGCCGACCGCGTGGTGCCGTAGCTCTCGCCCATCAGGTAGCGCGGTGAGTTCCAGCGGCCCGACTCGCTCAGGTAGCGGCTCACGAACTGGGCCAACGAACTCGCGTCCTGGTCCACGCCCCAGAAGTCGGAGCCCTTGCCCTTGCCGATCGGCTTGCTGTACCCCGTGCCGATGGGATCGATGAACACCAGATCGGCCTTGTCGAGCATGCTGTACTGGTTGTCCACCAGCTTGTACGGCGGCGGCGGGGCGTGCGCGGTGTCGGGAATGTCCACGCGCTTGGGTCCGAGCAGTCCCATGTGCACCCAGATTGACGACGAGCCCGGCCCGCCGTTGTACGCGAACATCAGCGGCCGGTGCGACTCGTCGGTCACGCCGCGCTTGCTATAGGCGATGTAATAGAGCTCGCCCGTGGGCTCGTTCTTGGCGTCACGGAGGATGATGGAGCCCACGGTGGCGTCATAGTCGATGCGCTGACCGCCGATCGTGATCGAATGCTCGGTGGTCACGTGCACTTCCTTGGGCGCGGGCGCGTGCATCGCGGCCATCGCCCCCGTGTCCGGCATCGTCATCATGCCGCCTCGTTGGGCAGAGGCCGCCGCGGGTATCGCGACCGCGGCGAGAAGTAGCGCTGCTCGTTTCATGGTCATCCGGTAGGGAGGTGAAGTGGTAGTGAGGCCGGGGTGAACCTACCGCCGGGCGGCGGAGGCGTCCACCGCCGCGCTATTGCATTTTCGCCATCATCGAATCGCGCCGCGCCTTGAACTCCGTGCCCGGCTTCCATTGGGGGATGCCCGGCGCGTTGGCCACCACATCGCCCACGCGGAAGAACACCCGCAGGTCCTCGACGGCGCCCGACAGATCCCAGTCCGGCTTCACCTCGTCGCTCACCTTGTGGTAGTCGTTGGCCGTGTACTCATCCCGCTTCTTCATGCCCCACCCGGCCGGCTTGCCGATGTAGTCGATCCCCGCATCCGGGTCGAGCGCCGGCACTCCCTGCTCCGCGAACGAGAAATGGTCCGAGCGGTAGTAGAAGCCCTTCTCGGTCTCGGGATCGGGACGCACCACGCGACCGTCGGCGGCGAGCACGTTCGTCAGCACATCGTCCAGCGTCGAATTGCCCAAGCCGATCACCGTGAGATCCTTGGTGCGGCCCCACTGGTTCAGACCGTCCATGTTGATGTCGGCCACGGTCTTGTTGAGCGGATACAGCGGGTGCGTGGCGTAGTATCTGGAGCCCAGGAGGTTCTTCTCCTCGCCGGTCACCGACAGGAAGAGAATCGACCGCTCGGGCGGCGTGGCGAGCGCGGCGTACGCCTTGGCGATCTCCAACAGCCCGCCCGATCCGCTCGCGTTGTCCAACGCGCCATTGTAGATCTGGTCGCCCTTGAGCGTGGTGTCGCGCCCCAGATGGTCCCAGTGCGCCGTGTACACCACGTATTCGTCCTTCTTCGTCGTCCCCTCGATCTTGGCCACGACGTTCTTGGACTCGATCGTCCGCACCTTGACCTTCACGTCCCAACTGGCCTTGGCGTTGAGCGCCACCGGCTTGAAGTCCTTGTGGCGCGCCGCCTCCTGCAACGAATCGAAATTCAATCCGGCGTCGCGGAACAGCTCCCGCGTCTTGTCGAGCGTGATCCACCCCTCCACCGGTACGCGGCTCTCGGCGTCCGGCGACGGGATGTCGAACTGCTCGGCGGAGAAGCTCCCCTGGACGACGCCCCACGGGTAGCCGGCCGGCCCCGTCTCGTGAATGACGATCGCGGCCGCAGCGCCCTTGGCCGAGGCGATCTCGTACTTGTACGTCCACCGCCCGTAGTACGTCATCGCCTTGCCCTTGAACATCGTCGTGTCGAGCTGCGCGGTGTCGTTGGGCAGCGTCACCTGCGGGTCGTTCACGAGCATCAGAATGGTCTTGCCCTTCACGTCCACACCCTTGTAGTCGTCCCATCCGTACTCGGGCGCCACCACGCCGTAGCCCACGAACACGATGCCCGAGTTGTCGATCTTCACGTCGGGACGATCGTGCCGCGATCCGGCCACGTAGTCGTCCAGATTCTTCATCGGCACGGTCTTGCCGCCGGCCACGATCTTCACCGACGGCGTGGACGTGTACCCGATGAGATCCACCTTCTGGATGTAGCTGCCGTCGGGATTGCCAGGCTTGAGACCGAGCGCGCGGAACTGCGCTTCCATGTACGCGGTGGCCTTGGCCTCGCCGGGCGTGCCCGGAGCCCGGCCTTCCATGGAATCGGCCGACAGGTCCTTGATGTGCTGCAGCAGCGCGGTGGCCGAGATGGCCTGCGCGGCCTTGAGCACGGCCGGGTCGGTGCCCGCCGTGGATGAGCCGGAGGGGCGGCAGGCGGCCGCGCCGAGCGCGGCCAGCGCGAGGAGCGATGCGGAGAGCGTACGCACGTGGCGAGTGGGGAAGGAGGGAGGAGGGATCGGACGGAGGGTGAGACCCCACCGCCAGAATCTCCGCGCGGCCGGACCACGCGCAAGGGGACCCGCCCCTCACCCCCAGGCCAGTTCCTGCCGCGTCACGTGGATCCCGCGCCGCTCCAGCGCCGGAAACACCAGGTCGTAGGGCACGTCGAGCGGGGTCAACACCCCGCGTCCATCGAGCGCGCCCTCCAGGATCAGGCGCGCGCCCCGGGCCAGCGTGAACCCCACGGTGCGCTGCATGGACGTGAGCCCGGTGGAGAAATCGCGCACGTCCACCAGATCGTAGATCACCCGCGCGCCGCGGCCGGCCCGCCGGCCACGCACGTCCACGCGGATGAACGTCATGTCCTGTTCGTCGTCGGCGAACTGGAACTGCGGCTGCGACGCGAGCAGCGCCGCCGTGAACTCCATCGGCACCACGCGCGCGCCGCCCACCGCCACCGGCGTCCGGTCCAGAAACCCGCTCTTCACCATCACGTCCCAGAACGCGCAGTGGCCGGCCAGCCGGCCCGTGTAGCGCGCCATCTCGCGCACGGTGCCACGCAGGCCGAACAGTTCGGCGTAGTGCACGGCGTCGCCGTTGGGATAGCACTCGAGCGGCGCCCCCACGGCCGCCACGTCGAGCCGGTGATGACGGCCGGGTTCGAACAGCGCCGCGGGATCGATGTCTACCGCGCGGCCGCCGGTGATGATCCGCGCCGGCCGATGGTACGAGCGCATCACGCCGATGGCCGACCAGGAGAATTTGTAGCGCAGCGGATTGTCGCGCGCGTTCGGTCCGGGAATGCCGGCGCCGTAGGCGTGGAATTCGTGCACTTCATCCAGTTCGCGCAGCGCGCGCGCGCCGAGGATCAGATCCAACCCGGGATCGAGTCCGAATTCGGTGAGGATGATCCGATCGCCGGCCGCGGCCGCGCGGTGGACCTCGGCGATGGCGCGTTCGGTGGCGTCGATCCGGGCCGGATCGGCCTCCTGCGGATCGCGATAGTACATGCTGCTCACCAGGCTCACGCCGCACGCGGCCGCCAACCGCCCCATGGGCAGTGCCAACGGACCCGGCAGCGCTTCGACCACGACGTCCGCGTCGCGCATGAGCGCCGACACCCCCGCCTCGTCGGTCGCGTCGAGCCGGTGGCCGGTGACGCGCGAGGCCGGGTAGCGCGCCAGGTACTCGGCGAGCGCGGGGTCGGCGTCGGCCACCACCACCCGCGTGGTCTCGTCGCCGTGGATCAGATCGTAGAGCACGGCCCGGCCCTGCGCGCCCAGACCGAGCAGCAGCACGCGGGGCGTCATGCGCGGAGGCAGCGGGAGTGCCGGGGCAGGAGTGCGATCATGGTAGCGTCGAATGTAACGTGGCGCGGTTCAGTCGGGCCGCGCGGGGCCGCCGGTCCTGGACGCCACCCATTTGAACCACGCGCGCGCCATGGATCCTCCAGGAGATCGGGGGCGAGTTCGAGTATACTTTACAATGCAGAGTACTTTTCATTACGCAACCCCTTCCGGCCCGCGCAGTTGCCCAACCCCTGCTCCCCGTTCATGTTCAGGCCGTCAGCCGCCTCCCAATACGGCCCAGCCTCCAGTCGAAGTCATTGAGGATCAACATGCGATATCGAGTCACGCTTCTCGCGACGCTGGTCGCGCTCTCCCCCGCCGCTCCCCGGAGCCTCGCCGCCCAACAGCCGCGCATCATCACCACCGCCGACTACGCCCGCGCCGAGAAGTTCATGGGCTACTACACCAGCTCGCTCGTGTTCGGCGGCACGGTGAATCCCACCTGGCTCTCCGGCGACCGCTTCTGGTACCGCACCACGACGCCGAACGGAGAGCAGTTCATCCTCGTCGACCCGGCCCACGCCACGCGCGAGCCGGCGTTCAACCAGGCAAAGGTCGCGGCCGCGCTCTCCGCGGCCTCCGGCACCTCGTACGACGCCAACCACCTGCCCTTCTTCAGCATCGACCTCTCCGAAGACGGCCGCACGGTGTCGTTCGACGCCGGCGCCCGGCACTACAGCTGCGACGTGGGCGGCAACCACTGCGCCGACGTGGGCGCGGCCACGGGCCGCGGCGGACGCGGCGCGCTCGGGCGCGGCGGTCGAGGCCGCGGCGGCGCGCCCGGCCAGCCGCCCGAGTCCCTGTCCCCCGACGGCACCAAGGCGGTGTTCATCCGCGACTGGAACCTCTACGTGCGCGACATCGCCACCGGACAGGTCACCCAGCTCACGCACGACGGCGTGGAGAACTTCGGCTACGCCACCGACAACGCCGGCTGGACCAGCAGCGACCGCCCCATCGTCCTCTGGTCGCCCGACTCCAAGCAGGTCGCCACCTACCAGCAGGATCAGCGCAACGATGGCGACATGTATCTGGTGGAGACCCGCGTGGGCCATCCCATCCTCCACGCGTGGAAGTACCCGCTGCCCGGAGACAGCATCATCACGATGATCCAGCGCGTGATCATCAACGTGGACGACGGCAAGGTGACCCGCCTCCAGATGCCCCCCGATCAGCACCGCACCTCGATCTGCGACGACATCTCCTGCGGCGGCACGCTCACCGACGCCGAATGGAGCCCCGACTCCAAGACGCTGGCGTTCCTCTCCACGTCGCGCGACCATCGCGACGAGAATCTGCGCGTGGCCGACGCCGCCACCGGCGCCGTGCGCGATATCATGGAGGAGAAGGTCCCCGACTTCTTCGAGTCGGGCTTCGACATGGTGAACTGGCACTATCTGCCCACGTCCAACGAGGTCATCTGGTACTCCCAGCGCAGCAACTGGGGGCACCTCTACCTCTATGACCTCGCCACCGGCAAGCTCAAGAACCAGATCACGAGCGGCGACTGGAAGGTGCTCCAGGTGCTGCGCGTGGATCAGCCCAACCGCCGCATCTTCTTCACGGCCGCGGGGCGCGAGAAGGGCGACCCGTACTTCGTGCACTTCTACAGCGTGAAGTTCGACGGCTCCGATTTCCGGTCGCTCACGCCCGACAGCGCCAATCACACGGTGCAGCTGGCGCCCGATGGGCGGTACTTCGTGGACACCTATTCCACGCCGCAGACGCCGGCGGTGTCGGTGCTGCGCGATGAGAACGGCACGCTCGTGGCCCATCTCGAGAAGGAGGACATCTCGCGCCTGCTCGCCACCGGCTGGAAGCCGCCGCGGACGATCATCGTCAAGGCGCGCGACGGCAAGACCGATCTGTACGGCCTGATGTTCACGCCCACGCACCTCGATCCGGCCAGGAAGTACCCGATCGTCAACCATATCTACCCGGGCCCGCAGACGGGCAGCGTGGGCACGCGCAGCTTCACGCCGGCGCGCGGCGACGATCAGGCCCTGGCCGAGTTGGGCTTCGTGGTGGTCGAGATCGACGCCATGGGCACGCCCATGCGCTCGCACTCCTTCCAGGCCGAGTACTACGGCAAGATGGGCGTCGATGGCGGCATGCCCGATCAGGTGACGGGCATGAAGCAACTCGCCCAGCGCTACAAGTACATCGACATCTCCCGGGCCGGCATCTACGGCCATTCGGGCGGCGGGCTGGCCACGGCCGACGCGATGTTCCGCTATCCCGACTTCTTCAAGGTCGGCGTTTCCGAGTCGGGCAATCACGACCAGGCGGAGTACGAGGACGACTGGGGCGAGAAGTGGCAGGGGCTGGACGTGAAGCTCCCCGACGGCACCTGGAGCTACGACGCGCAGTCCAACGAGTCGGTGGCCAAGAACCTCAAGGGCCACCTGCTCCTGGCGCACGGCACGATGGACAACAACGTGCCCCCGTACAACACGCTGCTCGTGGTGGATTCGCTGATCAAGTACAACAAGGACTTCGACCTGATCATGATCCCCAACAAGCCGCACGGCTACGGCGACGCCACCAACTACATGACGCGCCGCCGGTGGGACTACTTCGTCCGGTATCTCATGGGCGCCACGCCGCCGCACGAATATCTGATGAAGCCGCCGGCCAACGCGTTCGGACGGGGAAGATAGCGCCGCAGTACACGGCAGACAGCAGACGGACAGCGGGGAGTGGGCGGATCACCGCCCACTCCCCGCTGTGCATTTTCCACTGTACGCGGCCCGCGGATCACGGGCCACGGCCTACCGCGCCCTGATCACGGAATGATCTTCGTTCCCGTGAGCTTGTTGTACGCGGCCAGGTCGTTGGTCATCAGCGCGTCGTACGCCACCTTGGCCGCGTCGAGATCCTTCTCGATCGTCTGCAGCACCTCGATCGACGTGTTGGTGGGCTTGTAGTCCGCCCCACCGGCCACGTCGCCGCCGCCCAGACCCACCTCGGCGGACAGCCACACCAGGTTGAGATACACCTTGTCCGCCTGGACGAAGTACTTGTCGTCGCTGTTCAGATCTTCGTGCGACAGCAGCCGGAGTTCGACGCCGAGCATCTTCTGGTCCATCGCCGCCAGCGCCTCGCGGCGCGGTGCGTCGCCGGCCGCCGCCGCCTGCTGATCCTCGAGCGTCTTCCGCATCACCTCGAGCCGGTTGATCATCTTCACCGTCTCGTTCATGTCGCCCCGGATCCGGAGTTGCGCCTTGAGCGACGCCTCGAGGTCGGCCTGCGAACTGGCGATCTTCGGATCGGCCAGCAGCTCGAACGGCCGGGTGTACCGCTTGCCGTCCACCACGAGCGTTGCCGAGTAGCTGCCGGGCACGGCCATCGGGCCATTGCGCACCGGACCCTCGATGCCCCAGTGCAGCACCGGCCGCGTGTCCTTGCCCTTGAACCGCAGTTCGTCGAAGATGTGCGGGTTATCCGGGGCCACGGTGCGCAACTCCACCTGGTCGGGCCCGTCGTACTGCAGATCCCACGACGCGACGTTCTCGCCGCGGCGTCCCTGGATCTTCATCGTGCGCACCACCTCGCCGCTCGCGTCGGCAATCTGCAGGGTGAGCGAATCGGTGGGCGCCTGGCGCAGGAGATAGCGGAACTCCGCCTGGCCGCTGCGCGGCATGCGGAACGCCGGCCGCGGCACGTAGAAGTACGCGTCGGCGTTGGCCGGCACCTGGTCGGCCTGCTCCAGGGTGGTGATGTCGTGCATGATGAACACGCCGCGGCCGTACGTGGACACCACCACGTCGTGCCACAGCTTGGGCACCACGATCCAGGTCACCGGCGACGCGGGCAGCCCGGTGTCGAAGTGCGTCCAGTGGGCGCCATCGTCCATCGAGTAGTAGAACGCGTGCCCCGTGCCCGCGAACAGCATGCCCTTGCGATTCGGATTCTCGGCCACCGACATCGCGTAGTCCAGCGGGTGGTTCTGCGGCAACCCGTCGCTGATCCTGGTCCACGACTTGCCGTAGTCGCTGGTCTTGTAGATGTACGGCTTGCGGTCGTCCATCATGTGATAGTCCACCGTCATGTACGCCGTGCCGGCGTCGAACGTGGACGGGTAGATCTCGCGCACCGTGCCCCAGGGCGCCATCCCGACGTTCTTGCTCACGTCGTTCCAGCTCTTGCCGCCGTCGCGCGTATTCCAGACCTTGCCGTCGTTGGTGCCGGCCCAGATCAGGCCGCGCTCGATCGACGACGGCGCGATGGCGAACACCACCTCGCCCGCGAACTGGCCGAGGTTGTCACCCACCAGTCCGCCCGACGACATGATGCGGCTCGGATCCTTGGTCGACAGGTCGGGGCTGATCACGCTCCAGCTCTGGCCGCCGTTGCTGGTCTTGAAGATCACCTGGCAGCCGTAGTACACGGTGTTGTGATCGAACGGATCGATGGCCAGCGGCGGGGTCCAATGGCACCGGTACTTGGCGTCGTTGGGCGCCCAATCCAGCGTATGGATCCACGGGCTCACGGCGCGCGCCAGGCCGGTGCGCGCGTCGTAGCGCGACACCTCGTTGGCGTAGCAGGTGGCCCACACGATGTTCGGGTCGGTGGGATCGGGAATCGTGAACCCGGACTCGCACCCGCCCAGGCCGTGGTCCCACGTCGTCGTGCGCGTGCCCCCGAACCCGCCGCGGCCGTACGCGCCGAAGCCGCTGAAACCGCCGCGCCCACCACGTCCGGCGGCGACCTGCCCGGCGCTGTCGAAGCTGATGATGCGCGTGGCGCCGGGGAAGTCGTTGCCTTCCATGCCGTCGCTCGGGCCGCGCATCGTGCCGTCATCCTGCCGGTTGCCGTACACCCAGTAGGGCACCTGATTGTCCACGGCCACGTGGTACATCTGGGCGTTGGGCAGCGTGATCCGCGTCATCGTGCGGCCGCGCGTGGTCGTCACGCTCGCCCCGCCGTCATACGTGAGGCCGAAATGGTCGGGATCGAGCGGATCCATCCAGATGTCGTGGTTGTCGCCGCCCCACGGCTCGGTCTGGAAGGTCTTGCCGCCGTCGGTGGACTTCCAGAATGAACTGTTGGAGATGTACACCTCGTCGGCGTTGCCGCTCGAGACCACGAGATGGATGTAGTAGCCGGCCCGTCCGATGAGCAGGCGGTTCCAGCTCACGACGTGCCACGCGTGCCCGCCGTCGTCGGAGCGCCAGAGCGATCCCTGGTTAGGCGTCTGGATGAGCGCGTACACGCGGTTGGATCCCGACGGCGCCACGGCCACGTCGATCTTGCCGAGCGGCGAATGCGGGAGCCCGGCGTCTTCCACGTGCGTCCAGGTGGCGCCGCTGTCGCGCGACACGTAGATGCCGCTGCTCGCGCCGCCGCCCAGCTCGGCGTACGTGTGCATCACCACCTGCCACATCCCGGCGAACAGCACGGCCGGATTGTGCAGGTCGAGGGTGAGCCCCGAGCAGCCGGTGTTCTCGTCCACGAACAGCACGCGCGTCCAATGTTCCCCGCCGTCCATGGTGCGGAACACGCCGCGCTCCTGCTGCGGGCCGGTGGCGCGGCCCAACGCGCACGCGTAGACGATGTCGGGGTTGCTCGGGTTCACGAGGATGCGGCCGATGCGTCCCGTGTGCTCGAGCCCCATGTTCTTCCACGTCTTGCCGGCGTCGGTGGACTTGTAGATGCCGTCGCCCATGACGTCGGCGTCGCGGATGGCCCACGCTTCGCCGGTGCCCGCCCACACGATGTCGTGATCGGACGGCGCCACGGCCAGCGCGCCGATGGCCTGCACGGGTTCCTTGTCGAAGATCGGGCCGAAGCTGTGCCCGCCGTCCACCGACTTCCACACGCCGCCGGATGCCGAGCCGAGGTACCAGATGGCCGTGTCGCCGGGCACGCCGCTGATCGACGCGATGCGTCCGCCGGCCGCGGGACCGACGAGTTGGAAGTGCAACGGTTGGGGAGCGGGCGGCGGGCCGCCGCGTCCGCGCCGCTGCGCGAGCGACGGCGAGGCAGCGAGCGGCACGAGGAGCAGGCCGGCGAGCAGTGCGCGGTATCGAAGGGAGATCATGAGTGGGGTCCCGGGTCAGTGCTGGATGGGATTGGCCGTAAGAACTTCCGCATTGCGGTTGGGAGGTTCAACCCCCAACAGGTTGTGCACAAAGAAATCATCACGCTTCATGGCGCCGTAGGCGCCGCCCGACGTGTGGTCCGAGTTGGGAATCTCGAGCAGGTCGAACGTCTTGTTCGCCTTGATCAGCGCGTTCACCACCTGCACCGTGGACGACGGATCGACGTTGGTGTCCAACTCGCCGAACACCAGCATCAGCTTGCCCTTGAGCCGCCAGGCGTTCTCCATGTTGGAGCTGGCGATGTACTGCGGCCCCAGCGGCCACCCCATCCACAGCTCGTTCCACCAGATCTTGTCCATCCGATTGTCGTGACAGCCCGACGCGGAGTAGGCCACCTGGTAGAACTCGGGGTGGAAGAGCAGCGCGGCCATCGCGTTCTGGCCGCCGGCCGAGGTGCCGTAGATGCCCACGCGGGAGATATCGTACCACGGGTACCGGGCGGCCACCGCCTTGTGCCAGAGAATGCGGTCGGGGAATCCGGCGTCGGCCAGGTTGTGCCAGGCCGTGTTGTGGAACGCCCGGGAGCGGTTGTTGGTGCCCATGCCGTCGATCTGCACCACGATGAATCCCAGTTCGGCGACGTTGCGCATGCCGTTCAGCACCTGGAAGCTCTTGGGCACGAACGAGCCCTGCGGGCCGGCGTAGATGTTCTCGATCACCGGATATTTCCTGCGCGGATCGAAGTTGGTGGGCCGGAAGATGACGCCGTAGATGTCGGTCTTGCCGTCGCGTCCCTTGGCCACGAACACCTCGGGCGGCTTCCACCCCGCCTTGACGAGCGGCGCGAGGTCGCCGTGCTCGAGTTCCATCACCACCGACTGGTCGCTGGTCTGGCGCAGCTGCCCGACGGGCGCCAGGTCCACCCGCGAGTACAGATCCACGTAGTACTTGTGGTCGGGCGACCACGAGACGATGTGGTTGGCCCTGGCCGGCGTGTACGACACCAGCCCCGTGCCGTCGAAGTTGATGCGATACGAGTGCAGGAAGTACGGATCCTCGGCCGGGTCCATGCCCCCGGCGCTGAAGTAGATCTGCCGCGCCTGCTCGTCCACGCGGTCCACGGCGCGCACCACCCACGGTCCCCTGGTGATCTGGTTGATCACCTGGCCCGTGGCATCGTCGTACAGATAGAGGTGGCACCATCCGTCGCGCTCCGACATCCAGATCATCTGCTTGCCGTCGCCGATGTCGTAGCGGAACTGCCGGCCGGAATCGGTGAGGCTGCCGTTGGCGCGCGGGTAGTCGATGAACGTGTCGGAGTGCTCGTCCACGATCGCCCGCGCCGCGCCCGTGGTGCCGTCCACCTCGATCACGCGATATACCTGGTGCCCACGCTGGTTGTACTCGAAGGTGAACGCCCGGCTGTCCTTCCACCAGATCGGCACCGTCACGTTGTACGCATTGGGAAAGAGCGCGTCGCTCACCTCGACCTGCCGCTGGGTATCGAGGTTGAAGAGCACCGGACGGCGCACGTCCAGCCGGTCGCCCGGCTTCTGGTAGAAGCGCACCGAGTCCTTGGGCTGGAGCTGGTCGGGCGGCGTGGACACCACGTAGTGCACTTCACGGTGGTAGCCCGGTTCCACGCGGTAGGCCACGATCTTGCGCGAGTCGGGCGACCATTCGATGGACGCGAACGAGTAGTAGTTCCCTTCGGAGCCGTCGTAGCTCAACTCCGTGCCGGACCTGGCGCCGGCGGCGCGCACGTAGACGTTGTAGTTCCAGATGTACGCGTCGCGCGTCCCGTCGGGGGATCGTTTGGCGTCGGGCGACTCGCGCAGCGAGGGCGCCTGCTGCGCCTCGGCCAGTTCCTCCGCCGACCACTCGTCGTTCCACGGGCCCTCGTCGGGCGCGGCGTCGGTGTCGGCATCGGCGTCAAGCGCCCACGGCGACGGCGGGCTGCCCACGCCGCGGTTGCCGAATCCGCCGCGGCCGCCGCGTCCGTTGAGGGCCGGTCCTGTGTTGCGGCACTGGTAGTCGGCCAGCGCGCACCGCCAGAGCGAGCCATGGTCCACGAACTCGATGTCGCGTTCGCCGGGCGTGAACGTGAAGCGCGCGAACGGCAGCGTGACGGCGGTGAAGGTGGTGTCCATGGCGGCGGAGAGCGCCGCGGCGAGTTTGGCGTGATCGAACGCGGGCCGCTTCTCCCGGGTGGTGGCGTCCACGAGGACGAATGCGTAGCCGCCGGCCACCGTCTTTCTATAGAAGAATCGGTCGGTGCCTTCGATCCACTCGGGCGGATCCATGACGTCGAGCGCGAGCCCGCGGTATCGGGCATCGAGCGCGGCGGCGCGGGCGTAGTCGGCGGCGGTGCCCTGGGCGCGAACGGGCGGCGCCATGGCGAGGAGGGCGAGCGCGACCAACGCGACGTACGCAGCCGGGAGAGCGCGCGGGGCGATGCGGCGAGCGTGGCGGTGAGGCATGGAGCCGTCCGAATCGGTGGGCGGGTGGCGCGGCGGGCGGCGGGCCGTCGGGGGACCGAGTCCGAGGCGCCGCGCGGGCAAGGATATTGTATACGGTCGGCCAATATATGACACGCGGTACACCACCCGCGCTAGAGCCCCGCCCCACCCGGCGCGGACCCGCCGCACGGACGGTGCACCGGCCCGCCAGCTACCCCAGCCGGATCGCCAGCTTCGTCACCGACGCCGGCGGGAATCGGTACACGCCGTTCAGCTCCCGCGCCGTCAGGTCCGCCGTCACCGGCACCACCACGTCCGGATGCGCGAAGCTGTTCACGTCGTGCACGCTGCGCGCCGCGAGCGTCGTGGCCCGCATCGCCTGCACCGTGCCGCCCCGCACCACGAGCTCGGCGTCGCGCGGCTCGGTAAGCGACGCGTTGGTCACCGTGAGCGTGAGGTCGCGCCCGACCAGCGACGCCGAGCCGTTGAGCCCCCAGAAGCTCTGCCGCGTGCCGTCCTTGGCCGCCCACCCCACCCGCGGCGCCGACACCTCCGTGCGCACCGACTGCGCCCCCTGATGCGCGGCGTACATCGCGAACACGTGATAGCTGGGCGTGGCCACGAACTGATCGCCATGCGAGAAGAACAGCGAATGGATGCAGTTGATGAGCTGCGCCACGTTCGCCATCGCCACCTTGTCGGCATTCCGGTGGAAGATGTCGAGCGTGAGGCCCGTGACCAGCGCGTCGCGGATGGTGGACTGCGATTCGAACAGATGGCTCGGATCCACGATCGGCGCGCTCTTGTGCCACGCCCCCCACTCGTCCACCACCAGCTTCACGCGATGGGTCCGATCCGCTTCGCGCATCGTCTCCCAGACGGCGGCGATGACCGTCTCCATCCGGTCGGCGCTCACCAACAGGTCGTACCAGCCGCGCTCGTCGAACGCCACCGCGTCGGCGCCCGCGTCGGGCGCGCTGCAGTAGTGGTGCATGGACAGCCCCCACACGCGGTCCAGGCTGTTCCGGTCGCGCAGCGCGCCCATCAGCCGCCGCGTCCATTCCACGTCGGCCCCGCTCGGGCCCGACGCGATGAACCGCAGATCGACGCCGAACTCCGGCACCCCCCAGCCCGCGAACCGCCGGTATTCCTCGGCGTATTCCTCCGGGGTGAAGTCGCCGCCGCATCCCCAGGCCTCATTGCCCACGCCCCAATACTTGATATCGTATGGCGCCGAGTCGCCCGCCGCCGCCCGCGCCTTGGACCAGGTGGTGGCGCCGGCCGGCGCGTTGCAGTACTCCAGCCACCCATCGAACACGCGCGCCGGCAGCGTGCGCACGTTCGCCGCCATGTACGGTTGGGCGCCGATCAGCCGGCAAAAGTGCGCGAATTCGCTGGTGCCGAACGCATTCGGGTCGTACTTGGCCGGGCCGCCAGCCACGTCCTTCAGCCCCGGATCGCCCGCCCAGAAGTTGGTGCGCGTGGGGCGCTGATCGCTCGGCCCCACGCCGTCGCGCCAGTCGTACGAATCGGCAAAGCAGCCGCCCGGCCACCGCACCACGCTCGGCCTGATCACGCGCATCGCGTCCACCAGCGCTTTGCGGATGCCGCCGATGTTGGGGACCTTCGAGTCCGTCCCCACCCACACGCCGTCGTAGATCACGCCGCCCAGATGTTCCGTGAAGTGGCCGTACACCTCCGGGGCGATCGTGCCGATCGGCTCGTCCAGCAGAATTTCGATATGCGAGTCGGCCAGCGCGGCGCGCGCCCGACCGCCGAACCCTGAGGCGGCGCGCGCGATGCGCGGCAGGAACAGCGCCGCTCCACCGGCCAGCGCCGAGCGCATGAATTCTCTTCGGGGAATGTCGGCCATGCCGGAGCTCCATGGGGCGTCGAGGCGCAGCAATCGTGGGCGCGGCGGCGCCGAAGATCAAGAGGCGCCCGGCCGTCATCGCCTGGACAGCTTGCCGCGATAGCGTTCGGACATACGCTGCCGGCACCCCGGCCGGCACGCGGTCACCATGCACGAGATGGAGCACATCGCATGAAGCACCCATTCCTCGCCATCGCGCTCGCGGTCGGCGCGTTCGCCACCGCCGGCGCGCAGCAGGCTCCCACGTACAAGCGCCACATGCCCCCGGCGCTCGTCCGCGCCGCCAAGATCACCGAGGCCCAGGCCGTGGCCACGGCGCAGTCGATCCTCCCGGCAGGCAAGATCGAGGCGCTCGAACTCGAGCGCGAGGGCGGCAAGCTCATCTACTCGTTCGACATGACGGTGGCCGGCAAGAGCGGCACCGCCGAGGTCAATGTCGATGCGGCCACCGGAAAGCAGGTGGGCAAGGTGCAGTACGAGTCGGCCGCCGATGAGCGCAAGGAAGCGGCGCAGGAGAAGGCCGCCCCGAAGAAGAAGGGCGGCGGCTTCTAGCCACGCGTGTACGCGGGGCGGCTCACCGCACCATGGTCGGCGGCAGCCGCACCGCCACCACCTCGCCTCTGGCCGTCACCACGCCACGGGCGCTGACGGTGGCGTCGACGATCACCTTTCGCTCGCCGATCTCGCGCGCCCGCGCGCGGATCTCCAGCTCGGCATCGATCGGCGTGGGCTTGAGATAGTCCACCTTCAGCGCCCCGGTCACGAATCGCGGCGCGGGTTCCTGTCCGATCGCCCGCCCGGCCGCGCGTTCGCTGGCCGCGGCCGCCGTGCCCATGGCGTGGCAGTCGATGAGCGACGCGATCAGTCCGCCGTACGCGAATCCCGGCACACCGATCTGATCGGCCCGCGGCGTGTAGTGCGCCACCATGTCGGGAGCGGCCCCGTCCCACCGCGACTTGAGCTGCATGCCGTGTGGGTGGAGGCGGCCGCAGCCGTAGCAGTGCGCGAAGTCGTCGGGGTAGTAGTCCTGGATGGCAGCGTCCATGGCGAATACTAAGACGGTAGGACGGTAGGACAGTAGGGGGGCAGGACGGATGACTGCGGACGCCGTTTACCTACTACCGTCCTACCCCCCTACCCTCCTACCAGCAGTTATTTGCCGAAGCTGTCCCTGATCCCCGTGATGATGAACTGCGTGGCCACTGCCGCCAGCAGCAGGCCCATGATGCGCGTCATCACGCGAATGCCGGTCTGGCCCATGAGTTCGATCAGCCGCTCCCCCGCCCGGAGCGTCAAGTAGGACACGACCGCGGTGAGCACGATCGATCCATACACCACGAGCCCGTGCGCCCAGGAGCGTGCCTCGCCCGCCAGCACCATCGCGGTGGAGATCGCCCCGGGGCCGGCCAGCACCGGAATGGCCAGCGGCGTGACCGCCACGTCCTCCTTGGTCTGGCCCTCGGCCAACTCCTCGCTCCCCTCGTTGGTGCTGCGCTTGGCGCGCACCATGTCCAGCGCCACCAGCCACAGAATCAATCCGCCCGCGATCCGGAAGGCCGGCAGCGTGATCCCGAACGCCTCGAAGATGAACCGCCCGCCGGCCGCGAACACCACGAGCAGGAGCGCCATCGCCACGCACGCCCGGAACGCCGTGCGCCGGCGCTCCATGGCCGATTCGTTCTGCGTGATCACGAGATACGACGGCACCGCCGCGATCGGATCCACGATGAAGAGGATCGACGTGAACGTGATCAGCGCGAACTGCGCGAAGTCGCGCATCAGCGGCTCGCCGCGCGGCGAGCGTCAGGCGCGGCCGCGCGAGACAGTTCGGAAATACGTGAGAGCATGACGGCGACGGTTGGGGGCCGAGCGCTCCAGGCGCCCGGACACCTCCCAATCTCGCCCGCCCGGGAGCCGGAAAGAAGGCTCCGGCGATTCGGCTAGCCGGCTGCGGCCCCGCCGCCGTAGACGTACCCGACCACGGCGCCGTATACGAGGTGTCCCAACAGTCCGCCCGCGAGCAGCTCCAGGTCTCCGCCCGAGAACACGCCGCTGCCGGTGAGCGGTGCGAACACCAGCTGCGCCACGATGAACACGAGCACGCCGAACAGCAGACCGCGCATGAGCGGCCCGCCCGGCAGCCGCTTCTCGAGATAGCTCGCATAGATCAACGCAAACACGATCCCCACCACGAGGTCGATGATCCATCCCCCCGCCGCGCCCACGGGAATGTGCGACGAAACCGCCGACATCATGCTGCTCACGATCTCGCCGATCGCGATCTTGGGCAGCCCAATTGACGGCTCCACCATCAACAACGCGGTCATCGAAGCAGTGGCGATCGCCCCGGCGGCCGCAGCGCGTTTTGTGTCCATGTCACCTCCACAACAAGGGGGGGTTGAGCTTCACCTGAGGACGGGATCATATGGGGCGGCTTGAAATGCCACGCAAGAAACGCCCGGCGATCTTTGTAACAAGCGAATGGGGAGGAAAAGCCTTTGTAGGACAATCCCTTACGCTATCCGGGGATGCGCCGCGCGGCCCCAAGGTCCCGCCGGGGGTGGCTCGGCCGCGGAGTTTTGCTACCGGACGGCCAGCCGCTCGGGCGCCGACCCGGCCACGCGGGACCAGACCACGCGCGTCTGCTCGGCAAGCAGGATCTGGGGATAGGGATCGCGCCGATAGATGAACTCGAATGTGCCTGCCGCCGGGGCGGTGGAGCCCCCGACGTAGTTCACGCGGAACCGCATGCCTTCGGGCGAGAGCCACTCGCGGAC